>JAAWKM010000012.1 GCA_022797375.1 Lachnospiraceae bacterium | reverse complement strand
AATCATTACAATTTCACACAAGAAAAATGCAAAAACAGCATTTTTCATTACTATTTGTGCCATGCAAAGCACGGCATGGGGATTTTTATGAAACGGACGCGGAAAGTAAATAAACACCACTTGAAATGATATTCTGGTCATGTTATACTAAACAATGTTGCCAGGAGAGTTAATAAAATTAGTATTATAAAAAATAAGATTATGATTTATATGTTATAGAGAGGAATTTATTATGGTTTTACAAAATATAATATTTCCTAAAAAAGATATTTGTAAAAAAGATATATTGTATTACCGCCAGGAAAAAGGAAGAACAAAGGTAAAAATTTATGAGGATTTAAAAGGACAGGAGAAATTATTCAAAGAAGTTCTGGTGATGGAAAATGGAAGCGTTTGTTCTTTTTTCACATATTTTAATGAGTTTTCATTAAATAAATGGCAGGAATATACAGATATTTGTGATTTTATGCTTAGTATAAGTATAGAGGGAAGAGGAAAAGCATATTTATGCCAATGCACATTAGATAATGGAAAATTTAAAAATAAAATTTTAGAGGAAAAACCATTTGATAATAAAGGAATATGTGAATTAGTATTTAAGATTCAAAAAACTATTTGTGGTGGAATTGTATTTTTAAAATTAGCTGCAGAAAAAGAAGTGGTTTTTTATTCAGGAGCATATAAGACAGCACAGAATATTGTTAATAGGGTAAAGATTGCTGCTGGTATATGTACATATCATAGAGAAGAGTATATTAAAAAGACAATGGGGTTGTTATCTGGTGCATTTTTAAATGATAGAGAGTCGCTTCTGTATGGTAATTTAAAATTATTTATATCAGATAATGGAAATTCTTTAGATTGTAATAAAATATCAAGTGAGTTTGTTTCTTGTATATATAATAAAAATGCAGGAGGAACAGGCGGTTTTACAAGGTGCATGCTAGAAGCACTAAATGAGCAAAAAGAGCAGGGATTTACACATTTCTTATTTATGGATGATGATATTTTGTTTGAACCAGAAGCTTTATACCGGACATATACCCTGTTAAGCATGGCAAATGACAAATATAAGAATGCTACAATAGGAGGAGCACTTCTTCGTACAGACTTTATGGAGATACAGCATGCGTGTGGTGAAAGCTGGAATAATGGAAGAGTGGAATCACTAAAAAAGGGGTATGATTTATCTAAGACATATTATTTATTGTTAAATGAGAAAGTAGTACAAGAAGACTATAATGGGTGGTGGTATTGCTGTATGCCATTTAGTGATAAGTTAGGTATAAGCCTTCCACTGCCTGTTTTTATTCATCGTGATGATGTTGAATATAATTTGCGCCATTCAAAAAAGTTTATGCACTTAAATGGCATTAATGTATGGCACAACACATTTGAAAATAGAAGGGCATCAAATCTTGAATATTATAATACTAGAAACCTTTTTATTTTAAATGCAATTCATAAACCAGAATTTAACTGGAGAAAAGCAGAGAAACAGTTGTTCATACATATAATAGGGCAGATTTGTAAATACCATAATAAAAATATTGAATTGTTTGTTCGTGCAGTAGAAGATTTCTGCAAAGGTCCGGAGTTTTTAAAGGAACAGGAGCCAGTTAAATTACACCAAAGTATTATGGGTATGGGATATTCGTTAGAAGATATGACAGAGAAACTGGATAAGTATAACAAAAACTGGAGGAAGCAAGGATTAAAAAAGAATTCGCTGTATAAAACTGAAAAGTTTAAACTGCACCATATAATATTTGCTAATGGATGGCTTTTGCCAGGGAAAAGAAAACTGTCAGTTCTTCCAGTTGGAGTGCATATAAGCCATTTGTTCAGGGTAAAAAATGTGCTATATTATGAGCCAGAAACAGGAAAAGGTTTTGAATGTAAGCGCAGTTATAAGGAATTGGTAAATATTTTTAAAAAGATGTATGGTATACATTGTATTATGCGTAAATCATATGACAAGGCTGCCAGGGAATACCGTGGGCATTATAAAGAACTTGTAAGTACAGGTTTTTGGAAAAAATACCTTGAGATGGAGGATTAAACAGCATATGGAGAAAGTGCATTGAAGCAAGCAAGATATGTGGTGTTGTTAATTTGATTGTGCATAAAAAAGGAGGATATCTTGTAAAGGATATTGAACCAGGAGATTTTGCAGCAATGGTAAGGAAAATTTATAGGAGTGTTAGTATAGATAATAATATAAAACATTAAAAATATAATGGAGAGTAATATAATGGAAAAATTGCTGACAATTTCCATAGCAGCATATAATGTGGAAAAGTATATTAAAAAATGCCTTAACTCATTTATTGATGATTCGTTTATTGACGATATAGAAGTATTAATTATAAATGATGGCTCTATAGATAATACAGCTGGTATTGCAAACAGATATATGAAAAAGTATCCTGGAACATTCCGGCTTATTAATAAAGAAAATGGCGGGCATGGCTCTACGGTTAACCGTGGCATATTAGAAGCAAATGGAAAATATTTCAAAACAGTTGATGGTGATGACTGGGTTGATAAAGAGGCATTGAAAGAACTTATAGATTTTATAAAAATTACACATGCAGATGTAATTTCAACTGATTACTGGTGGGTAAATGATAAGACAAAAAGAAAAATTAAAAAAATTGAAAATACATTTGACAGCCTTAAATACAGGAAAGAATATAAATTTGATGATATATGCCGCCACATATATATAAATATCCATGCTATGACGATAAGGACAGAAATTTTACAGAAAAATGAAATCCGGTTAGATACTAATTGTTTTTATGTAGATGCAGAATATGTATTATTTCCTGTTCCATATATTAATACTATTGCTTTTTTGCCAAGGCCTGTTTATATGTACCGCCTTGGGCTGGAAACCCAGAGCATGAACTTATTAAATATGCAGAAAAACTGCAGGCATCATGAAAAGGTTCTTAGCAGAATAAGCACACTGTATAATAACAATATACAAACATTAAGCATTTGTAAAAGGGAATATTTAGAAAAGGCTATTGCTAAACTTGCCACGAGCCAGATAAAGATATATCTTAGTTATCCGGCAAGCAGAGAAAATAAGCGGAAAATAATTAAAATGGATAATATTATTAAGAATAAATATCCAGGTGTATATATTAAAATGCAAAATAAAGCAGTGGCTGCATTACGTAAGAGTAATTATCATTTATATTGGGCAGCTTCTCTGGTATTAAGAAAGGTGAACAATCTATAAATTTTTTATAAACAGTCCTGAAATAAATAATTGTAAAAATTTTTTAGTGTGATATAATGTTGTAAAAATTGGTGTGAAAGGATAAAAAGATGGATCAAAAGATAAGGACTTTATCTAGTTATACTGCTATATTACTTGATATAGGTATTATACTGGCAGCATATTCCATTGCAAATGTACTAAGGTTTAATACAGTACAGATTTATGTAATGACTAATGCTGATTATGCAGCGCTCCGCTGGTTTATTATACTCACATATATAGCAGTACAGCTTTTCTTCAGGACTAATACAGATTTCCTGGCAAGAGACAGGTTAAGGGAAGCTTATCTGGTATTTAAACAATACATAATTGTATTTGCATGTGTAATGTCATACTTTTATCTTATGAAACTAGGTGGTGATTATTCGAGGCTGCAGTTAGGGTATTTTTTTGTAATAGCATTAACAGGCACATATATAGAACATTTAATATTAAAAAAGGTATTGCGGCAAAAGTATATGACTACATATGCTGAAAAAATTGTATTAATATCAGACAGCTATAATATAGGAACTGTTTTGGAAGAATTAAGGAAAATTGCATATTTAAGTATAGAATATATAGCTTTAACAGATAAAGACCTGACAGGGCAGGACATTGGGGGTGTTCCTGTTATATCTGATATGGATAATATGGAAGAGATAATTAAAAATCTTCCTGTTGATGGGGCATTTATTTATCTGCCTTATAAAGAAGCTGGACATACAGAAAAAATAATGGGCTGGCTAAATGCTATGGGAATAAAAATATACTTAAATTTACGTGAATATGGATATGATTTTGGACAGAAACGTTTTACACCAATTGGTAATTATGGTGTTATGGTTTATTCAAACTATGAGTATGAAATACGTGATATAGTAATAAAACGTATTATAGATATATGCGGAGGGGTTATATTATTTATTTTTATGTGTATTGCGCTTCCATTTGTAGCTATAGGAATAGCAATACAATCGCCAGGGCCAGTAATGTTTAAACAGACACGCATAGGAAAGAATGGAAGGCGCTTTGAGATATATAAATTCCGTTCAATGTATATGGATGCAGAAGAGAGGAAGGCCAGTCTTATGCAGGAAAATGAGATGGACAGTGATTTTATGTTTAAAATAAAGGATGACCCAAGAATATTTCCTGTGGGGAAAATTATAAGAAAGTTAAGTATAGACGAGCTTCCACAGGCTATAAATATAATAAAAGGAGATATGAGCCTTGTGGGCACACGCCCTCCTACAGAATCTGAATTTGAAATGTATGAGTCATACCATAGAAGAAGGGTCAGCATAAAACCAGGCCTGACAGGTCTATGGCAGGTCAGTGGAAGAAGCAGCATAACAGACTTTGATGAGATAGTAAAACTTGACTGTGAGTATATTGATAACTGGAATTTAAGGCAGGATTTAAAAATTATCTTAAAGACAGTATGGGTGGTATTATTTGGAAGAGGGGCAGAATAATAATTTGAAGGATAGGAGAGAAACAATGGAAAACGATGAAGTTGTAATTGACTTAAGAGTACTAATGTGGGAAATACTTAGGAAATGGCATATAATACTGGTGGTATGTGTTATATTTGCCATCGCATCCGGGATGTTTGGGATGCATAAGAATAAAACACAAAGTGTAGAAGTATCACCAGAAGATTTATATGAACAATTAAAACCAGCCGAGATTGTTAAGGTTAATAATCTTGTTGCAATCCAGAAAAGAATTGATGAGAAATCAGAATATGAAAAGAATTCTATTTATATGTCATTAAATGCATATGATGTTGATGTGGCAAGGACTGATTTTATATTGTCTAAAAATCCTGATAATAAGTATATACGCCAGATGTATATAACATATATGTTTGAAGGCGGATTATATAATGATATTATAAAGGAATATCCAGATGATATCAGTTTAGAAAACCTTTCAGAATTAATCAGGATTATGATTTCAGATAAAAAAGTAAATGTTAATGAAGACAGTGAAGAAAATTATTATAAAGGTAATGATTTAAACAGGTTTATTTCTGTAAAAATTTTAGGAAAAGATAAAAAGCAATGCCAGGAGCTGCAGTCACTTGTAATTAAGAATGTAAAACAGTATGAGAAAAATATACAAAGGAAATATGATAACCATTCCATTGAGGAAGCCGTATCTAGTGTATATAAAGCTGTAGATACAGATATATCATATTCTAAAAACACATATGACAGCCAGATGTATTCATTATATAATGAGTACCAGTCATTATACAATGCTTTGAGTGATACACAAATCTCATTATTTGATGAACTTTTAAGTGAGGAGAAGGAATCAGAGCCAGGTGAGGAACCCGCTGGAGAAAAAACAGAACCTGTACAGCCTGCTTCTGGTGGCATCAGCCTCAAGTATATAATAGTTGGAATTCTGGCAGGTGGTTTTCTTTCTGTAGTTGTTATAGTTATAATTACTATGTTTAATGGCAAAATATTTGTACAAAGACAGATAACTGACAGGGGAATGGCAAGGGTTTTTGGAACATTTGGCAGAAATAAAAATAATATTGCAAGCATAGTGCTTGGTGATATTGGAACTGATAAGACAAGCCAGCTTGATATAATTGTTGCCAAGGTTAATGTTTATTGTAAGAAAAATGAAGTTAATGAACTGGTTATAATAGATAACTGTATGACAGAAACTGGGAAATCACGTATGAAGAATGTAATTGACACTATTCAGAAAAGTGGGATAAATTGTAAGAAGGTGACATTATCTGAAGGTGATTCAAAATATACAGAATTATGTGATAAAAATAATATTGTTGTTATCGAGGAATTAGGCAAAGGCACATTGAAAGCATTAGAATATATGTTTACACAATTAAAGGATTTGGAAAGCAAGGTATGCGGGGTAATATGTGTACAGTAGCTGTTAACCAGGAAGATATTATTCGCCAGGATATAAATATATGGGAGGGTGTAGTATAGTAATATGGCAAAAGAGAAACCAATTGCATATAATATGCTGCTAAATGGATTATTAAAAGTATCTTCGTATATTTTTCCACTTGTAGCTTTTCCATATGTGTCAAGGGTTCTGCTTCCAGAAGGGATAGGCAGGGTTTCTTTTGCAATTTCATTTATTACTTATTTCTCTATGCTGGCGCAGATGGGAATACCAACATATGGAATACAAGCATGTGCCAGAGTACACGACAACAAAACTGAACTTAGCAGGACATTTCATGAATTATTTTTTATAAATGTCATTATGGCATCAGTTTCATATATTATTTTTATTATTTCTTTATTGCTGGTTCCACGGTTACAAGAAGATAAGACACTATTTATGGCAATGAGTGTAATGATTGTCCTGAATGTTATTGGTATAGAATGGTTATACCAGGCAACAGGGCAATATGCTTATATTACAACAAGGGCGTTGTTTTTCAAAATAGTATCTATACCATTGTTGTTTATTTTAGTACGTGGCAAGCAAGATTATGTTTTTTATGGAATATTAGTTGTTTTTGCTTCCAGGGCATCAAATATACTTAATTTTATCCATGCAAGGAAAATCATATTTGTGAAATGGCTAGGTAGTTATAATGTAAAACGTCATATTAAACAGATATTTGTTCTTTTTGCAGTTTCGTGTGCTACATTGGTATATACTAACCTGGATACTTTTATGCTTGGTATGATAAAGGGGGCAGAGGAAACTGGTTATTATGAGGCAGCGGTTAAAATTAAAGTGCCTCTTGCTGATATAGTTACAGCAACAGGAATAGTCTTGCTTCCACATATGTCATATTATCTTGAAAAAGGGATGAAAGAGGAATTTTTTAAGACATGCAAGAAAGCTGTAAATGCAATGATATTGGCAGCATTGCCAGTTTCAGTTTATTTTTCTGTTTTTGCAGAGGAATGTATAAGGCTTTTGTCTGGACCAGCGTATTCTAAAGCTGTTATTCCTATGCAGATTATTATGCCAGCTGTATTATTAATAGGGCTTACTAATATAATTGGTATACAGATGCTTGTGGCAATGGGCAGGGAAAAGAATACTTTATATTCGGTTATAGCAGGAGCTTTAACTGATTTGGTATTAAATGTATTTTTTATTCCAGCATATGGTGCAGCAGGTGCAGCAGCCGGGACGCTTATAGCAGAAGTTGTTGTTTTGCTGGTGCAGTATAATTATATTAAAAAAACAGTAGCAAAATTATTTGCAGGTTTTAATTGGAAGTTATCAATACCAGCCTGCTTAACAGCTGTTATTTTAACATTATGGGTGAAGTTTATAAATATTCCAGCAATATTTTCACTCGCTGTTTCTTCAGTCATTTTTTTTGGAAGTTATGCTGGAATACTTCTGTGGAAGAAAGAACCATTTATTGTTGAAGTTACAGGCAAATTAAAAAAGGTTTTAGAAAAAGTACCAGGCAGGAGCTGCCAGCATAATGTAATAAATAAACCAGAAATGAGGATTAATATGAAACAGAGAAATTATTATTTTAAAAATATAGCAGATAGTTTTATTAAACATTGTAAGATAATAATACCATTCATAATATTATGTACATTAGGGTTAAGTGTGCTTGGATACCGCCAGTCACGCCAGGTAAAAAGCCTGACTCCTGAACAGCAGGAAGAGGTGGATTTGTATAATGAGCAGCTTGCCGCCTATGATAAGCAGATAGAAGAAAGCCAGAAAAATATAGAAACAATCCAGCAGGAAATTAATAAGTTACAGAAATATATAGATGAATCTATATATATGAAATTAGAACCTTTAAATTTGCATCTTGCAACTGCACAGTATGCAGTGACGGATACATTAAATACATCATATGTTATTAGTTCTATGACGAATTACCTTGCCTATGGCAATATCCAGGAAATCCTGGAAAAAGAATATGGCACTGATGAAGCAGGTTATATAAGGGAAATTTTGTCATGGCCTGTTAATGGAAATTTATTAAATATAACTATAACACATTATGATAAGGAAAAAGGAAAGGAAATATTGGCAATAATCCAGAAGAGCCTTGAAAGTTATATTCCTGAAATAGCCAAAGTCCAGGGCAAATTCACTTTTAAGAAGTTAGAAACCAGGTTTTATACTAAAAAGGATAATGATGTAACAAATGTCCAGAATTCAAAAATGGATACATTGAAGAATTATAACGTTTCACTTGCAGATTATAATACAAGAGTTGCATCCAATAAGAATTCAAAGGCAAATTATATTGAAGAAAACCAGCCTGAAGTTATGGAAGCAGTTGCACCAGGCAAAATACTGGTTATAAAGTATGCTGTTTTTGGCATTATTCTTGGTATTGTACTGCCGTTTGCAATTATTTCACTGAGGTATATACTTAGCAGCAGGATACGTTCAGCCAGAGAGTTAATAAATTCAGAGATACCTGTATTTCCATGTAGCAGTAGTGGAAGTGGTGAAAAACCTGATATATCGCTTGGTATTGCAGAATTAAAACTTCTTGTGCAGAAGTATGGTGCAGATAGCTTTTTCCTTAATATTCTTTCTGGGAATGATAAAGTAAAAAGTATAGTTGAAGATATAACAGAAACGTTTAAACAAAGCGGAGTTGTTGTAGAAACAGGGGTAATTGCAAGTGAGGATGCGAGGTCTTTGGAACATATGGTTCAAACTAAATATGTAGTAATAGTAGTAAAAGCTGGTGAGAATACTTATCCACAGCTTGCAAGCCAGATAGGGGCATGCAAGAAATTCGGAGTCTCAGTATGGGGCTGTATTGCAGTTGAATAGTTCCCAAGATGGCTATCCAGTTCTAGTACATTTACTGTGCATAAGTGCTTATTTGGGAGGCTGCATGGTTAAGTTAAAGTACACAAGGAGGGATAATTATATATGAATTCCCTGATAGAAAAGTATAATAACTGGACAAAAAATCCACAAAATGGTGAAGATTTGTTTTTTTATGGATTTGTTTTATTTATTTTCAGGGGCATTATGGGTACAACAATGTTTCCTTATATTGGGATAATATTTAAGATTTCTTTTGGAATTGCTATTTTACTATTAATAGCAAAAATTATTTTGTTTGACAGATATACATTTAAGATGCTAATAGCAGTTACAGGGATGTTTATATGTGGTGCGGCAGTATTTTTGTCAAGTGGTTATTTTAGTCCTTTTTTATGGGTTTTGCTTATAGTAGCAGCAAAAGATGTGCCATTTAATAAAATATTAAAAGTATATTTGTTAATGAATATAACTATAATGGGACTGGCATTTGTTGCATCACTTCTAGGGATAATTGAAAATCTGGCGTATGTTAACGAGGAATGGGATAGTTACAGATATTCATTTGGATGTGTTTATACAACGGATTTTGCGGCTCATATATTTTTTATGCTTCTTGCGGCATTTTATTTATGCCAGAAGAGGCTGAGATGGTATCATTATGCTGGTACATGTGCCATTGCCGGGTTCATTTATTATTTTTGTTTTGCAAAGCTTGATACTATTTGTATTCTTTTAATAGTTTTATTCTTTGGTGTTTACCATGTATTACAATGGCAAAGCAGAAGGGAATCTGTAGTAGTACCTGGTATGGAAAAGGACAGCCAGCAGGTATTTGTATTTAAAAGAGTGAAGGCATATTTAAAATGGAAAGGGCTTTGGATGAAGTCTGCATTATTTAGTATGCCAGTTCTTGCAATGCTTATGTACTTTTTATCAGACTATTATGAGAAAGATAATGAATTCTTAGAGACTATTAATAAAACTATAACAGGAAGGCTTGCATTTGGAAAAACAGGACTAGATGATTATGGTATATCACTATTTGGACAGGATATACCAATGGTTGGCTTTGGTGGTTCAACAATTTTAAAAGAGGAATATTTTTTTATAGATAGTTCTTATATTAATATATTACTTAGGTATGGTATTATATTTTTATTAATGATTTTTATTATTTATGGTACTATATGCTATAAGCATAAGGGAGATACAGCCCTTATGATGGCTATTGTGCTATTAGCAGTAAGCTGTTTTATTGACCATCATATAATGGAAGAAGCTTATAACCCATTAACATATGCACTTTTTGCAAAGACAGGGGATGTAATGTGGAGAAGCAGTTAAATTTAGATAGTTTAATAAATATGGCATACAAATATGTATGCCATAAAATTTTATATAAAGTAATATTATATATAAAATATGCGGATTTCTCCAAATGTTGTTTCACCGTTAATGTATAAAGTTACATTACTTGTGCCTGATGCCATTCCATTCTCATTAACTGAACCAAATGTACGCTGCAGGTTTTTTTGTATTTTCCATTCTTTTGGTATATATAGCTGTGTTTCGCCAAAGCTGTTTTCAATATTTATATATGCTGAATTTCCTTGTATAATTGCATTATCAAAGTGTATTACCATAGAACCGAAACTATTGTTAAGCTCTGCTCCATGGAAATTAGCTGAATTTACGTATTTTACAGCAGAGCCAAAGCTGTTTTTGTAAAATATGTTTTCTTCATTAGACTGTTCATCTGACTGGCCAGATGAATTCTTATACATATTATTGTTCCATATATAAGGCCGGTTTCTCTTGCCAAATATCATTGTCAGGCCAATGCTTCCAAATAATGCAGCAATAAGTATAGGAAAAGGTGTGATAGCAGTAATTCTTAAATGTCTTGAGTAAAGTATGCATATACATGCGATAGAGAACAGTATTTCAAAAAAATCCACACGGCGCAGGCCTTCAAGAAGCATTAATACAAAGAAAACTGTTATAAGCAGTCTGAAAATATTAATATGGGGGAAACAAATATACCTGCTTATAATTACATATATAGCAAAAATAATAAAGAACAAGCCCCATATGATTTTCCCATTTCTATTTTTATTCATATTTACCTCATTTCCTTTTAGATTATGTACTTTTAGAATTTATGCTAAGTATAACATAATTATATTATACCATAAATAAACCATACTGTAAAAGTAGTATTATATAATTATTCACGTCTGTTTTTACATAAATACAGAATAATAAGATGGCTGGCATTTAGTGGATTTTTGTAGTGTGAAGGCTGCAAAGAATAAAATAAATTAATGATAAACTGTTGTAAATATGATATTATAAAACTAAGGGAAAATGCACAGTTTATTTGAATGTATGGAGTGGTTTTTGTCTAAGACGAAGAAAGACGGGGTATAGATATGGAAAAGGATTATCTTACAGGAGCACTAAACAGACATGGCTTATATGAATGGTATTCAAGTCTTCAGAAAGGGACTATCCTCCAGTTTATGTTTCTGGATTTGGATAACTTTAAAATAGTTAATGACACTTATGGACATAGCACGGGTGACGAACTTTTGATTGCAGTGGCTAAGATACTTGAAACATGCATGGAGCAGGCAACTTGTGTGCGTTTATCGGGTGATGAGTTTGTGGTTGTTATCAAGGGGAGGACAAGGAGGCAGAAAGTAATTGATGCCGCAGAAATGATTAACAGCAGGATACAGCAGAAAGAGGGCTTTAGTGATATTGATATAGATGTATCAGCCAGCATAGGGATTTTGCTTAACCAGAACAGCATGGAATCCCTTAATGATATTTTATTTAAGATTGATAGTGCTATGTACCAGGCAAAGAGCAATGGCAAATCATGTTATGTTGTATTTAATGACATCGCAAATGAAGTATATGATGAAGTACAGATGGAACAGCAGCAGGCAGATGCCTTAACAAATGGAGAGTTTGAAATATATTTTAAACCAGTGATTAATTCCCAGACTTCAAAGCTTGTTCTGTCTGAAGCAAAACTTGTCTGGAACATGGCGGATGGAAGGAAGCGTGGACAAGAAGATTTTCTGGCATTATTTGAAAGAAATGGTTTTATACGTGAACTGAATTTATGGGCTTTTGGAACAGTGTGCAGGGATATAGAGAAATTCCATAACAGAGAAAATGTAAAGGGAAAAGTAGGAATACGGATTTCTAAGCTGCTTCTTGTTGAAAAAAATCTTCCAGAAACTCTTGAGGCGATGATGGAAGTATATGGAATTGAAAAAGATGAAATATGTTTTGAAGTTGAAGAAAAAGTTTTTTCCAGAGGGAAGGAAAAGATTGTTGCAGGGTTACAGAAACTGCAGGACAGGGGTTTCCAGATTGCAGTTATAAATGCGGGAGTTGATTTTTCAAGCCTTAAATACTGGGACAGGTTATGCCTGGATTATATTATGTTTGATGCAGGATATATTAATAATGCATTAAGGACAGAAAGAGGGAAGCTTATATTAAAAGCTTTGTTTGCAATAGGAAATGACTTAAATATTAAGGTGGTTGCAGACGGTATATCCACAGGGGAGGATGTTGTATTTCTTTCAGCTTGTGGCTGTACAATAATAAGCGGTGAGTTTTATTCAAATGCTTTGCCTGAAGGAGAGTATGGAGGATATGTACAGGGAAAGATTATATATGGCATACAGAAGACAGAATTCCGTTTTATTAATGGGTTTTCTTCATCGGATGGAAAATATAACTGTTCTGTAACAGGAGATATACCCCTTGGAGAAGGCATATCAAAGGAGTGGGGAAGTGTGTACTTTCCAGGAGGTGCTGCCATGAAGAATGTTATAATGCTTCCAGCCTCAATACTTGCGGAGTCATCATATACTATAGGCATGTGGCTTAAGCCTGGAATTATTAATAGCTGGACAAGTGTACTGTATGCGAGATATATGGGAGGGTTTATGTCCTATGTGCCATATGCTATTGGAGGTAATAGTGTTTTCCGTATTAGTGAAGATTCTGACTTAAATGGATGGCATGATATACTTACAAGGCAAATCCCTCCAGATAAATGGAGTTTTGTGTGTATGGCTTATAATGCAGGAATTTCGAGATGCTATATAAATGGAAGGAAATGTGGTTATAAGGCAAATATACCACTGCTTCCAATGTGTAAGCAGATTATTGCAGGCGGTGACCCATTCCAGAGTTCATATAATGGATATTTATCAGCACTGGTATTTTATGATAGTGCATTGTCAGATGCTGAAATACGTGACTGGTACCAGCAGTTTTTACATGAAGATGGGTTCAGGGGTGAGGAAGAAACATTTTGGAATGTAACAGGTTCTTCTGTGCAGTAGTCCAGTTAATAATTATATATTCCTTCTGTATAAAAAGCTTCTTCCGTTTTTGCCAGATTGTTCTATTATTCCGATATACTTAAAAATATTAATTGCAAGCTGCGCATATCTTATTTTGATATGTGCATGTTTTGCATAATCCTTTACGCCAAATATACCAGGCAGGCTTTTAGGCAGAAGCAGGGCATATTCTTCTTTGGTTCCTATGTAAAGTTCATCTATAAGTGCAACAGGTATACGGTCATAGCGTGATGCCCCCTTTTTCCTGTCCTTGCCATATCCATTTAAAACCCTGTATTCTTCCGCATCAACAAGTGTAAGGCATATATGGAGGTTTGGATTTACAAGGTATGTCTTTATTTTATATAGTTCATAAAATGCATCATAAAAACTGCCACGTTTTGGTGATTTTCTTCCTGGTGATACTTCTCCTGTTTTTTCATCAATCCAGTACAGCCATTTTGTATAAACAATAGGGTATACTATTGTTACAGGACACAGTTCCAGGAATTTATCAAGTTTCTTTCTCATACTGTTAAAATTTCTTGTCTGTATTTCAATAATTTCACCACTGCGTTGTATATCTGCAACAAACCGGTCTATTTTAACTTCCTGGCAGGTAGTATCAGGTTCATAAAAGTTTTTAAGCACAGCATGAAGTGTTTTTTCTTTAAGAGTCCCTATTCCATTAGTGATGCACTCCTTATTAATTACTTTGTCACATGCGGCAAGAAATAATTTCTGGTCATATTCTGATACAGGCATATTAAACTCCTTCTGGTATAGCATGGTATTGCACCGTTACTATTCACAGTCAATTAAATCCGAAGCTAGTAAAATATATTTTTATAAAAATTATATATGAATTTTACCTTTAATACAAGGAAATATGAATATCTGGTTTTAAAATGAGCATACTTAAAAGGAATAAAAATATAAAGTAAAAATATAATCCAGATGCTTTTTTAGTAATCCAGGCATTTAGAAATGAGGTATATATGGATATATTCACAGGTAACATTGATGAACGTAGATGTGCTGTTAACCAGCTTTTAAATATGGAGTCTAATTTTGATATTATCCAGAGAGATATAACAATTGCAGGCAGAAGGGCTGTATTATTTGTTATTAATGGATTTTTAAATAGTGATTTATGTGAGAAAATTATTGAGTATTTTTATAGTATTAGTGCAAGTAACTGTCCAGAGGATTTACAGGGATTTATGAAAGACTGCCTTCCGTTTGCTGACACTAAGCCTGTTGATACTGAAGAAAGTTTTAAGGATGCAGTTCTTGCTGGACTCTCTTGTTTTATGATAGATGGATACAGTGAAATAATAACACTTGATATAAGAAAATTCCCGTCAAGAAGTGTGGAAGAACCTGACAAAGACAAGGTTTTAAGGGGGTCAAGGGATGGATTTGTAGAGGCGCTTCTTCCTAATACTGCACTGGTCAGAAGGCGTATAAGGGATGCAGGGCTTATATTTGAGGTATATAAAGCGGGCAGAAGTTCACGTACTGATATAGCTGTGGGCTATATGAAGGGAAGGGTTAAAGAAGCAGTTATTGAAAAGGTACTAGACAGGATAAAAAATATAGATGTTGATTCTCTTACAATGAACCAGGAGAGTCTTGCAGAGGCAATTTTTCCTGGGCACTGGTTTAACCCGTTCCCTAAGTTTAAATATACAGAAAGACCTGATACGGCAGCAGCATGCCTGCTTGAAGGAAGTGTTATTATTCTTGTTGATAATTCACCATCTGCAATGATTATACCTACGTCTCTTTTTGATATAATAGAAGATGCTAATGATTATTATTTTCCTCCTATAACTGGCACATACCTCCGGCTTACAAGAATGGTTACAAACCTGCTTGCACTTTTTATTACACCTGTTTTTCTGCTATTTATTGAAAATCCAGACTGGATACCTAAAGGGTTTGATTTCATAATGATTAAAGATGATATACATGTAAATCCTTTAATACAGTTTTTAATTCTTGAACTTGCAGTAGATGGGCTTAAAATGGCATCAGTAAACACGCCATCCATGCTGTCAACACCATTAAGTGTAGTAGCAGCTATTGTATTTGGTGATTATACAGTGGAATCTGGCTGGTTTAATAGTGAAATAATGCTTTACATGGCATTTGTAGCAGTTGCAAACTATACACAAAGCAATATGGAACTTGGATATGCACTGAAATTTAGCAGGATAATGCTATTATTAGTTACAAATTTCTTTGGCATATGGGGATTTACAGCGGGGACAGTTGTAATAGTATTTGCACTTCTGTTTAATAGAACATTTGCAGGCAGGGGTTATTTATATCCACTTATACCATTTGATAAAATACAGCTTTTAAAAAGATTTTTCCGTGTAAGCCTGGGGACAAATGAAAAATTACGCAGCAGATAGAAAAAGTTGTAACTTTTGATTTTTAATTGTAGTAATGTTATAATAACGCTATAACAGAACCCACATCTGGCAGGAAATATTATTTCTGGCTGGATGTGGAATTTATGTAACAGTACGTTACTATTCACAGTACCAGTGCTGAAAGCAAGTGCTGGAAGCACTGCTAATTACTATGAACAGCGTAGCTGTGAATAGTAACAACAGTATGCTCCCAGTACTTATATTAAAAGTGAGAATACCAGGATAAAAAGTGAAAACGGAGGATATTTATGATATTTGATACACATGCACATTACAGTGACCAGAGATTTGATGGTGACAGGCACAGCCTGCTTATGTCAATGGAAGAAAATGGAATTGGGAATATTGTTGAAACGGGGGCTGGAATAAAGTCAACAAAAGATGCAGTAAATCTTTCAGAAGAATATAGCTTTATATATGCTGCTGTGGGGATACACCCATATGAAACAGAAAATATTAAAGAAGAAGATATGGAATGGCTTAAATCGCTGGCATTAAGAGAAAAAGTGGTTGCAATTGGTGAGATTGGGCTTGACTACCATTATGCGGTACCTTCCAGGCAGGTGCAGAAAAAGTGGTTTATACGGCAGCTTGAAATTGCAAAAGAAACAGAACTTCCAGTAATTATACATAGCAGGGATGCAGCAGAAGATACATTAGATATAATAAAAACATTTTATCCAGCTAATACAGGGGAAACTTATGGTGTAGTCCACTGTTTTTCTTATAGTCCTGAAATTGCAAAGATATATATTAATATGGGTTTTTATCTTGGCATTGGGGGTGTGCTTACATTTAAGAATGGCAAAAAACTTGCAGAAGTAGTATCACAGATACCATTAGAAAGGCTTGTGCTTGAAACGGATGCACCATATCTAACACCAGAACCAAAGAGAAATGAAAGAAACAGTTCACTAAACCTGAAATATGTTGTGGAAAAAACCGCGGAAATTAAGGGCATAACACAACAAGAAGTTATAGATATAACAGAAAAAAATGCAAGAAAATTATACAGGCTGTAATTAACAGGCATGTTTCTAGTATCCAGTTTAAAAGTTATAATAACTTTTAAACTGGATATTAGAACATGCCTGTTGTTTTATGTTGCATTAGATAGTATCCATTATTTCTTTTATATAATCTTTAATTATTACTGCTGTTTTATCTGTGCCAAGATGGCTGCTGTTAATGCATAAATCATACAATCTTGAGTCACCCCATTTGCCATTTGAATAATGGTTGTGGTATTGTTTTCTATGTTTATCATGCCTTTTAATCTTAGCAGCGGCATCTGCTTCGCTTAAATGGTATTTATCCATAATACGTTTTAATTTAGCTTCGTAATTGCCAAGTATAAAAACGGAAATTAAGCCTTTTCTGTCTTTTAATACTGTTTCTGCACATCTTCCAACAATAACAAATGATTCGCCTGTATCTGCTTTTTCACGTAAATAATCAAACTGCATTTCTGCAATTATTTCCTCAATAGAATTTGTATATGCACCTACTCTTCTGGAACTAAAAAGCTTTTTAGGTTTTTCATCATATTTTTCGAGATATTCAACATGGATGTCCTTATCCTTTGAAATATCGTCTAACATATTTCTGTCATAGAGTTTAAGCCCTAAGTCCCTGGCAACCTTTTCTGCAATTTCATGCCCGGCACTTCCATATTCACGGCTTATTGCTATAATTACTTGTTTATCCATTAGAATCCTCCTTATTTAACAATACCTTATAAATATAATAATCATTGATATTGTTATCACTATAATAGTTGCAGGTGCGGCTGATTTACAGTATTTGCCCCAGCCGATAATGTAACCATTTTTGGCTGCTACGGATGTTCCGACTACATTGGCAGAAGCGCCAATTGGTGTAGCACTTCCTCCTATATCTGTTCCCATAGATAACGCCCACGCAAGAGTTTCAATGTTAGCGCCTGTTGTTGTTGAAAGGCTTCTAATAATAGGTATCATTGTTGCAGCAAATGGAATATTGTCAACAAATGCACTTGCTATTGCGGAAATCCATATAATAATTGCCACCATGAGTTTGAGGTTTCCACCACTTATATCACCTATAAATGTAGCAATTATCTTTAGTATTTCTGTTTCTTCAAGCCCGCCGACAACTATAAATAAACCTATAAAGAACATGAGGGTCTTATAGTCAACTTTTTTTAATAATTCAAATGCGCTTGTGCCAGCAGCAACAAGAGTAACAATAGCTACAGCTGTGCCAATAAATGCAACTGTAAGCCCGGTCTGTGCGTGTGTTACAAGAAGTACAACAGCACATCCAAATATAATACTGCTTATTGCAAAATCCCTTTTATTAGTAATGGCGTCTTTTGGCTCTGGCATTGATGATAAATCAATATCTTTTGATGAACTAGAGGCCATTGACCTTCCAAATACAAAATAGAAGTAAATAATTACAAAAACAAGGCTTATTGCTGCAATTACACCTGTATTAGTTAAAAAGTCAGAAAAAGAGAGTTCAAGGGATGTCCCTATAATAATATTTGGCGGGTCACCACACATTGTAGCAGAACCTCCAAGGTTCGCACAGAAAATTTCTGATAAAATCATTGGAACAGGGTTAAATTTTAATAATTTAGCTAGTTCTATTGTAACAGCAGCAAGGAATAAAATAACAGTGATACTGTCTATAAACATTGCGAGTATAGAAGACATAACCATAAATGTAATAAATAGAGGTACAGGTTTATAATTTACCATTTTGGCAAGCTTCATACACAGCCAGCGGAAAAAGCCAGCCTTTGCCATTCCCTCTACCATTACCATCATTCCGAAAATAAATATAATTGTTGCCCAGTTAATTCCAGATGTTTCTTCGCTGCTTGAGCCTGAAGCATACCAGAAAGATTTAGTAATTATACTGTGCAGGTTTAAAGTTTTAAAAATTGCTGAGGTACTATGCATTGAAAGTCCAAATACCAGTAATATGGTTAATAAACCGCATCCTAATGTTACAATATGCCTTTCTATTTTTTCTGATACAATTAATAGAAACATTGCAACGAAAATAACTACGGCTAAGACTTGTGCTATCATGTTACCTATCCCCTTTCATTTTTTTGTTATAGTAGATTTTATTTTTTATCTTGCCAACGCAAATTATAATACTCTTAAAATTTATTGTCAATAATTTTATCATTTTAAATAACAATCTAATAGGAAGAAACATGTTACTATTCACGGCTACTGCCGCTCATAGTAACAAATAGCGCTTTCAGTGCTAAAAATGCACACATTTTGCAAAAAAAGATTTTGTTCCAAAATCATGCAAAATGGCGCTGTAAAACTCGTATTTTTGTCATAAAACATGCCAAAAATCCTCGAATTTAACCGGCTGTGAATAGTAGCAGAAACATATCATAATAAATTAAAGTGTTAAAGAATTATTGATTTGTATTGGCAATAGCATTATAATAGAATAAGATATTTCGCAGGAGGGAGTTTTCAATGAAAACAAAAAAGAAACCAGTACAACAAATTATTTATGTCTTGCTTCTTTTAATAGCTGTGGTTGTATTGTTCCAATGGTATACAATCCAGAATAAAGAACGCATGGAGGAGCAGAATAAAAATTATGCAGCAGATTCTGCACGTATGAAAGTTTCACAAATAATGGATGAATTTAAAAATGCCCAGAATTTAATTAAGGCTAATACATTTTTTCTGGAAAAAAGCCTTTCAATGCCAGTAATTACTTCAGCTATGCTAAAGGAAATGGAGGAAAAGTCTATATTTGATGCGCTTCTTTTTACAGACCTTGAGGGTAATAATTACACTTCTGACGGACGTGTTACAGATGCAAGGGAGAGGGACTATTACCTGAATGGCATAAAGGAACAGAGTGGTACAGCTATTGTTTTTAATTCGAGCCTTTATGGCAAGACAATGGTAAGCTTTTATGCGCCAATACATTATAATAATAAGCTGATAGGTGTATTCCGTGGTGCATATATGGCGGAGAAATATCTGCAGAAAATGCTTTCTACTACATATTTTGGTGAACAGGCTGATGTATTTCTTTGTTTGCCTGATGGCTCAGTAATTGCAAATTCTAATAACCAGGTTTATGAAGGAGACCTGGTTGTTACGTTAGAGGAAACTGGTGTTATAGACCATAATACAGCACTTGAAACAAGGAAGATATTTGACAAAGGAGGGGAGGGGGCATTTATATGTACTTCTGAATGCAAAACAGATAATATTTGTGTAATTAATTTTTCAGATAATGATTTTGTTTTTGTACAGACATTTCCAAAGAACGTAACACAAAAAATGATAAGGGACGAAAATATGGCAGGGATGCAGCTTGAATCAATGCTGGTTGTATTATTTGTTATATATATTATAACCCTGCTTATACGTGCAGGGCGTGAGAAGAAGCTGCTTGAAAAAGAAAACAAAGAGATGGGCTATATTATAAGTGGTGTTAATACCTTGTTTACGCGTTTCGCAATGGTTGATTTTGAAGCAGGCACTTACAGTTATCTTGCAGGCACAACACCAGAAGAAGATGGAATGGCAGTTAGCGGAAAATACTCTGATTTTATAGAACATCTGTGTTCTTCACTGGCTGATGATGAAGATAAAAGTGGTTTTGGGCTCCAGATTGCTCCAGAATCTGTGGTTAGTGAACTTAACATGCAGGACGATGCACGGTATGAATGCCATGTACTGCGTGATGGTAAACCAGAGTGGGAGCACCTGAATTTTATGTGCCTTGAAAGAAGTAACGGAAAAGCAGTAAAAGCTTTATTTACACGCCAGAATATCACAGATGTAAAGGAAAAGGAACTGCAGATACAGGCGGAGATGTCATTGGCAAGCCGTAAGGAAAGGCAGTACAGGATTTCTATTACATCAAATGCTATATATACATTTGATTTTAATCTTACCAGAGACTTAATTGAAGAAGATATAATATTTGAAAAAGATGGAAAAGAAATATCACTTTTGAATAAGGCAGGCCTTGAAGCGCCATGTAAAGCTTCTCTATGGTTTAGCGAATGGGAACAGTTTGTTCCAGAGGAGTCAAGAAAAGACTATTTTTCTGTTGTTAATATAGAGAGTTTAAGGGAACGTTTTGAGCAGGGTGAAGCAGAAGTAATTGCTGAATACTGGAACCTTGCCCCTGATGGTGAGAAAATCTGTGTCCGCCAGTCATATATTATGACAAGGGATAATGAAACGGAAGATATTATGGTAATGGTTGTAACAAAGGAAATTACAGGTGCTGTTAAAAGACAGAAAGAGCAGACACAGGCATTACAGGATGCTCTTATGCAGGCACAGCATGCTAATAAAGCTAAAACCACTTTCCTTTCTAATATGTCCCATGATATCCGCACACCAATGAATGCAATTATAGGATTTGCTACTATTGCTGTAACCCATATAAATAATAAAGAACAGGTAAGGGAATGCCTGCAGAAAGTACTTTCTTCAAGCAACCATCTGCTCAGCCTTATAAATGATATACTTGATATGAGCAGGATTGAGAGTGGCAAAGTGCAGATTAAGGAACAAGAATGCAATATTTCCGAACTTATGCACAACCTGGTAAATATAATACAGCCACAAGTTAAAGCAAAGCAGCTTGAACTGTTTATTGATACATTTGAGGTTGCTAATGAAGATGTAATAGCAGATTCACTTAAGCTTAACCAGGTATTTATTAATTTATTAAGTAATGCTGTAAAATATACTCCTGCTGGAGGTACTATTACATTCCGCATTATGCAGAAGACAACATTCCGCCATGGGTATGGTGATTATGTATTTATAGTCAGGGATAATGGAATAGGAATGTCAAAAGAATTTGTAAAACATATTTTTGAACCATTTGAACGCGAAGCAACTACTACACAGACTGGCATACAAGGGACAGGGCTTGGAATGGCAATAACCAGGAATATAGTTGAAATGATGAGTGGTACAATAAATGTAGAAAGTGAGATGGGAAAGGGAAGCATATTTACAGTAGAAATAACACTTAAGCTGCAGGATACTGAAAAAAATGCTGAGCAGATTAAGGAACTTGAGGGACTGCGTGCACTTGTAGTAG
The DNA here is from genome assembly GCA_022797375.1 of Lachnospiraceae bacterium. Classification (GTDB taxonomy): domain Bacteria; phylum Bacillota; class Clostridia; order Lachnospirales; family Lachnospiraceae; genus Butyribacter. The sequence goes on along the minus strand of JAAWKM010000012.1, from coordinate 21,885 downwards.
ATGATGATTTTAATACATGTGACAGTGTAAGCAAAATGCTTAAGCATATTGGTATGAGACCAGAGTGGACAACATCTGGCAGGGAAGCCGTATACCGTGCTAAAATGGCATATAGCGAAGGAGATTCTTTCCATACTTATATTATTGACTGGCAGATGCCAGAAACAAGTGGTGTTGAAACATCAAGAAGGATACGTAGTGTAGTAGGGAATGATGCATCAATTATTATACTTACTGCTTATGACTGGTCAGATATTGAAGAAGAGGCAAAAGAAGCAGGTGTTAATGCATTCTGTGCAAAGCCGTTGTTTATGTCAGACTTAAAATCAGCACTGCTTATGGCAAATAACCTGGCTGAAAAAGAGGATGTTGCTGCTGCATGGACTTTAGCTAATTTTAGTGGAAAACGTGTACTGCTTGTAGAAGATATCGAACTTAACAGGGAAATTGCACAGGTGATACTAGAAGAGGCAGGATTTGAAGTTGAATCAGCACCAGATGGCACAGATGCTGTTTCAATGGTAAGTGAGTCAGAAGAAAACTATTATGATGTAGTTTTAATGGATGTGCAGATGCCTATTATGAATGGGTATGAAGCAACCAGGACAATCAGGGCACTTCCAAGGGAGGATGTAAAGACATTGCCAATTATCGCTATGACAGCTAATGCACTTGAAGAGGATAAGGAAGCGGCGCTTAAAAATGGTATGAATGCGCATATTGCAAAACCTATTGATATGGATATATTTATAAGTGTTTTAAAACAGTTCTTGTCTTAAAGGCTATCCAGGTTTAAAGATATTAGAAATATTCAAGTGGTTTTTGGTGAAAAAATTCACAAGCCAGCTGGACTGGGGATTATTAGCAGGTGTGGCAGATGATTTTATATATACAGATATAAAAACGGGGAAATCCTTAATACTGCTGGATTTCCCCGTTGTCTGGATTATTATTTTTTACTTTTACTTCTGTCTTATAAAATAATTATCAATGGTTTTTTTAATGTCTGCAGGTTTCAATGTTTTTAACATATAACCTTCTATCTTCATAGGTATTATTTTACTTACCGTATTTGCATCAGCCCTGCCTGTAAGGAACATAACTGGAATATCCCCAAATGCAGTTTCAGAACGTATCATTTGCAGTACTTGCGCACCATCGCAGACTGGCATGTCATGGTCTAACAGTATAAGGTCAGGACGTTCCAGTGTTATACACCTTATTGCAGATACTCCGGAATTAGCAATATCAACTTGGTAATCCTTTTGCAACAGCTTCTTCATAAACTGCAGTATTGTGTTAGAATCATCAACAATAAGCAGCTTCTTTTTGCCACTGTTATTTTCCTCTTCGGTCTTAGTAAGATATTCTTTAACCTCTGTTATTGCATTTTCTGTTTTAATAGAGTTCATGTTTGTTTTCTTTACTGTATGTGGTGTCATTGCACAATATGCAAAGTAACCTGCGCCAGTATTAAAAAGCAGGCTGTATTTTGGTACCTGTCTTTTAAATGCTTTCTGGAACTGCTCATATGACAGAAGGTTTTCGCTTTTTATTTCATAAGTATCTTTAGATGGAAAATGTTCTTTTATACATTCTACGAATTGTTTTGCTACAAACCTGGCTGCATTCATAATCATAACATCCATTTTGCCAGGCTGGCTGCCCATAAGCTTACCAACAGTATCAATTAAAAGTTTCTCTTCAAAAACCAGGATAATCTCCTGCTGTTCGCCCTTTTTGGTAGAATATACAAGCTGGTAGTATATGCCATGCCCGAACCTTTCACCATTATAAGCTTCACTTATTACCTGGGCTTCAAGGCGGAACAGGTCATATATAAGTTCCAGTATTATCTGTCTGACAGCAGCAAGCTCTTCCTCGGGAGGAAGGTTTGGCCACTTTGTAATTTCATTACCAGCTATTGCACGGTCTTCAGTAAGTGTATGGCTAATCAGCCATCCAGCACATACACCTAAAAAATGGTTTATTGCATCTTCAGAATATTTGCTTTGCTCAAGTTCTTTTTCATGTGCAGGGAGGATATAAAGCCTGAAATCTTTATGCAGGCGTGTGTGGGTTTCTAATTCTTTATAAGAAATGGATGCCATATATGCCTCTTCCTCTGCAAAATGTTTTATTGCATGGTCTTTAAAATATTTTATTCCTTCCTGGCAGACCCATGAACTTTTATTTTTATTTTCACTGAATGTAAACAATTTATTTATTATTTTAAAAAGTTTCATGTGTTCATTGTCAATAAAGTCTACACCAATATTAAATCTGTCTTCCCATACCAGTTGATTTGCCATTACCGTTCCTCCTCATTATGGTTCCATTTTGAATACTGAATATTCTTTATTATATATAATATTTTTATATATGTTACCATTTTGGAAATATTATGTAGTGTATACTTTTTGTAAACAAACTATATATCTACGACAAGGTTATTGAGAATTATCGCAAAATTATACAATACACATACTACTATACTATAAACACAACATTTTTGCAAGAAATTTTGTAATATTTTCCTGTAATTATATGGATTAATGGAATATATGACAGGGATTTGTGTGATATTTGAATAATTTTATATAGTAAATTGTGCGCAGGTTTATGGATTTTGCCGGTGGTTTTTATATTATAATTATATAAAGGCTGGTTTTGCATGTATAATTATTTTGTATCTGCCTGTTTTATGCAGTTTTTCTGCTTTTAAAAGTGAAAAAAAGACTTGCAACAACTGGAAGATTATGATAAACTAGCGAATGGACTTTATGAAAGGGGGTTATTGCTGTGAAAGTTAGATCTTCAGTAAAACCAATTTGCGAGAAATGTAAGGTCATCAAAAGAAAGGGAAGAATCAGAGTTATCTGTGAAAATCCCAGACACAAACAGAGACAGGGCTAATTAGACAACGGAAGCCAAAGCTTAGTTCTTTGGTTTTTCTGTTATTAAGATAAATCTTGCTTTCTGTTCGTTATGGTACTTAATTGTACTATGATATTGTAAGTGGAGTGATTAACCATTTCAGCGTAAGGGTGTGTCATTTCATCCTGTGCTGGCCTTACCAATGGCAGATTGATGACTGCGGCATATACCGGCTGTCATTTCGCAGGCAGCCATATAATTAAGTCTATGCTGTAAGGCTACAATTTAAAGCGGCTGGCAGTGCAGTGGCACTGTAATCATTTATTAACTTATTAATTTATAGAAAATAACGGAGGTGTAAAGTATACATGGCACGTATTAGTGGTGTAGATTTACCAAGAGAAAAGCGTGTTGAAATCGGGCTTACCTATATTTATGGTATTGGCAGGGCCAGTTCCAACCGTATTTTAGCAGAGGCTAAAGTCAATCCTGACACACGTGTAAAAGACCTTACAGATGAAGAGGTTTCACGTATCCGTGACGTCATTGACGCTACACAGACAGTTGAAGGTGATTTGCGCAGGGAAATTGCATTAAACATTAAGAGATTACAGGAAATCGGATGCTACAGGGGTATCCGCCACAGGAAAGGTCTTCCAGTACGTGGACAGAAGACTAAGACTAATGCAAGAACCCGTAAAGGGCCAAAGCGTACTGTCGCAAATAAGAAGAAATAATTAAGATATAATATGTACAAATCTAACTAGGAGGGTTTGACAATGGCTAAACAGGTTACAAAAAAGGTAAGCAAAAAGCGTGTCAAAAGAAATGTCGGACATGGACAGGCACACATCCAGTCTTCCTTTAATAATACAATCGTTACGCTTACAGATGCTGAAGGAAATGCAATTTCCTGGGCAAGTGCAGGCGGGTTAGGCTTCAGGGGTTCTAAGAAGTCAACACCATATGCAGCACAGATGGCAGCAGAAACAGCAGCTAAAGCAGCACTTCCTCACGGACTGTCTTCTGTAGATGTTATGGTTAAGGGACCAGGTTCAGGACGTGAAGCAGCAATACGTGCATTGCAGGCATGTGGAATTGATGTTACAAGTATCAGGGACGTAACCCCTGTGCCACATAACGGATGCAGGCCGCCAAAGCGCCGCCGTGTGTAATTTATAAAGCAGGTTTTATAATAATTGATTGGATATTAAATAGGAGGAATAGACATGGCAAGAGATATGACGCCAGTGCTCAAAAGGTGCAGAAGTCTTGGAATTGACCCTGTATTTATGGGAATAGATAAGAAGTCTAACAGAAATGCCAGGGCTGGCAGGAAGCAGAGTGAGTATGGACTTCAGTTAAAAGAAAAGCAGAAAGCTAAATTTATATATGGTGTACTTGAAAAACCTTTTAGGAATAATTTTGCTAAAGCCCAGAAGTTAAAGTATGGTACAACAGGTGAAAACCTTATGATTCTTCTTGAACTCAGGCTTGACAATGTTATTTACAGGATGGGTTATGGACGTACAAGGAAAGAGGCAAGGCAGGTTGTAGGACATAAGCATGTACTTGTAAATGGCAAGTGTGTTACTATCCCTTCATACCAGGTTAAGCCAGGTGATGTTATCGAAATTAAGGAAAAGCATAAAGGTAAGCAGAGATATAAAGATATTCTTGAAGTTACAGACGGAAGGATAGTTCCTGAATGGCTTGAGGCTGACCATGAGAAACTTTCAGGTGTTGTTAAAGAAGTCCCAACAAGAGAACAGATTGATGTTCCTGTTAATGAAGTGCTTATCGTCGAGTTATATTCTAAGTAATATTAATCTGTGAGTATGTAAGCATAACACCCAAAAGGAGGTACTTGGAGTGCTTGATTTTAAAGAACCAAATATTGAGATTGCTGAGATTTCAGAAGATAAGAGATATGGACGTTTTATTGTAGAACCTCTTGAAAGAGGATATGGTACGACTTTGGGTAATTCTCTTAGAAGAATTATGCTTTCATCATTACCGGGTACGGCTGTCAGTCATATTAAGATTGATGGTGTAGTTCATGAATTTGCTGCAATTCCTGGTGTTAAGGAAGATGTAACAGAGATTATAATGAATATTAAAAGCCTCGCTATTAAGAACAATAGTGAGTTTGATGAGGTTAAGACTGCTTATGTAGAGGCATCTGGTGAAGGGGTAGTTACAGCAGCAGATATCCAGGTGGATTCTGATATTGAGATAATGAACCCGGACCAGGTTATTGCTACATTAAGCGGCGGGCCTGATTGCAAGCTTTATATCGAGATGACAATTGTAAACAACCGTGGGTATATCAGCTCAGAGAAGAATAAAAGGGAAGATTTGCCTCTTAATGTTATTGCAATTGATTCTATCTTTACACCGGTAGAGAGAGTGAACATCAAGATTGAGAATACCCGTGTTGGGCAGATTACTGATTACGATAAGCTGACATTAGATGTATATACAAATGGCACTATTGAACCAAGTGATGCAGTAAGCCTTGCTGCAAAGGTTTTAAGTGACCATTTGAAATCCTTTATCAATCTTTCTGACAAGACTTCAAATATTCCTGTTATGGCAGAGAAAGAAGAGAACGATAAGGACAAAGTCCTTGAAATGAATATTGATGAGCTTGAGCTGTCAGTACGTTCATATAACTGTCTTAAGAGGGCAGGCATTAATACTGTTGAAGAACTTTGCAACCGCACATCTGAAGATATGATGAAGGTAAGAAATCTTGGACGTAAGTCTTTAGAAGAGGTATTAGCTAAGTTAAAAGAGTTAGGGCTTTCACTTAACTTAGGTGACGATAATTAGGAGGTAAACAAATGGCAGGCTATAGAAAACTTGGAAGAACTTCCAGCCAGAGAAAAGCATTGCTCCGCAACCAGGTAACTAATCTTCTGTATCATGGCAGGATTATTACAACAGAGGCGAAAGCAAAAGAAATCCGCAAGATTGCAGAGAAAATTATTGCTTTAGGTATAAAAGAATGTAATAACTATGATACAGTTACAGTAACTGCTAAAGTTCCACGTAAGGACAAGGATGGCAAGAGAGTTAAAGAAGTAGTAGATGGCAAGAAGGTTACTGTATATGATGAAGTGCAGAAGGAAATCAGGAAAGACCAGCCTTCAAGGCTTCATGCCAGAAAGCAGATGAGCAAGACACTTTATAAAGTAACAGAAGTACCAAAAGAAGTTAAAGGCCGCAAGAAGAACACTAAGACTGTAGATGTTGCTTCAAAGGTTTTAGACGAAATCGGGCCAAAGTACGCACAGCGTAGTGGCAATGGTGGTTATACACGTATTATTAAGATTGGGCCACGCAGGGGTGACGCTGCAATGGAAGTGCTTATTGAACTTGTATAATTAAAATATATTGGATTAACAGGCTGTCACAGTAAAATGTGGCAGCTTTTAATATTTGATACTATTCATCTTTTTGACGAAAAGTATGTCAAAAATCTTCGCATTTTTATGGAAGGCTGGACTGTTACTATCCTGCTTCTGCCAGAACTGGTATTATAACTGGAAATTATTTATCAGCTAATATAAAATCTGGACCAGTTTTAATCCTCTTGCTGGCGCTGTTGCTCCTGCCCTGTTCCGGTCGCATGATGCAATTATTTCTTTCATATCATCTGGGTTTATTCTTCCTTTGCCAGTTTCAAGCAATGTTCCAGCTATTATTCTTACCATATTGTATAAAAACCCGTTTCCTTCTACACGTATTGTTATAATCCTTCCTGTCCTGGCAATATTATTTCCATATTCATGGTTTCTGGCAGTATTTGCATCTGGTTCTGGTATATTTTCTTCCAGAACTTCAAGACTGTAAATTGTCCTTATTGTTGACTGTACCTGTGCACCTGATGAGCAGAAACCTGCAAAATCGTGTTCACCAATAAATGCACTGCATGCACTGCGCATTCTGTTTATATCTAGTTTTCCATAATAAAAGTATGCTGTATTACGGTACTGTGGAAGTGGGAATTTTCTGTTTAATATAGTATATTCATATGTTTTGCGGCATTCACAGTGGCGTGGGTGGAAATCTCCTGGAACTTCTTCTGAACACTGTACTACTATATCAGCAGGAAGCCGCTGGTTAAGCGCATATGAAAATTTCTCTGCTGGGATATGTGAAGAAGTATCAAATACTGCCACATTGCCAAGTGCATGTACACCTGCGTCTGTACGGCTTGCCCCTGTAACACAGACCTGCTTTCCTGTAAGCTGTGACAATGCTTTATTTAATTCACCCTCTATAGTTGCTTCGCCTGGCTGTAACTGCCAGCCGTGGTAGTTTGTTCCGTCATATGCAACTGTAAGTTTTATACGTCCCATAATCTCCTCCTGTACGCCAGTCTTCCATATCATCTAATGGCGGCAATTAATGGCACAGGCATATTAAGTTAAAATGGCAGGTATTTCCCTGCAATTATAATTACCACAATATAAAAAGCCATTACTATATATGCTGCAATATCTCTGCTTTTATATGCCAGTGGTTTCATTTTTGTCCTGCCACTGCCGCCATTATAGCACCTTGCATCCATTGCAAGTGCCAGGTCGCTTGCCCTCCTTGCTGCAGAAACAAATAGTGGTATAATAATTGGTGCCATGCTTTTTATTCTTCTGAATATATTGCCTGACTCAAAATCTGCTCCTCTTGCAAGCTGCGCTTTCATAATCTTATCAGTTTCTTCAACAAGAATAGGTATAAAGCGCAATGCTATTGACATCATCATCGCAACTTCATGTACAGGGACTTTGACCCTGTTTAATGGCTTAAGAAGCTTCTCTATAGCATCTGTAAGCTGGTTTGGTGTTGTTGCCAGTGTCATAATTGAAGAACCTATTATAAGAAATACCAGCCTTAATGCCATAAATATTGTTCTCTCTATGCCCTCTTCTGTTATAGTTATTACTCCAAACTTCACAAGGACATTCCCGCTGGAAGTCCAGAAAAGATTAAGCATAGCAGTAAAAACCAGCATAAACAGGATGGGTTTAATACCCCTTACTACAAATTTAAATGGAACTTTAGATAGTTTTATTATATACCAGAAAAAAAGTGCTGCAATTATGTAGCCGCTTAGTTGTTTAAAACAGAAAAGCGATATAATATATGCAAATGTACACACTACTTTAACACGCGGGTCTAATTTATGAATAACTGAATCTGTTGCATAATACTGCCCTATAGTTATGTCACGTATCATAAACTAATATCTCCATTCTTTATAATATCTCCATAAAAAGCCAGGAGGACTATTTGGTATTTATGCCCCTTTAAGCCATTTATATATTGCTTCTATGCTTTCATCTGCTGTCACAGGTTCTCCTTTAATATCTGCCCCTGCTTCTTTTAGCTGGTGTACTACCTTTGCTGGCTGTGGCACTCCAAGCCCTATTTTCTCTAGTTCTTTTTCAAACTGGAATACCTGGCCAGGCTTTCCGTCAAGAACGATTTCACCTTTATTCATTACAAGCATTCTGTCTACATAACCAGCTAAATCTTCCATGCTGTGTGATACAAGTATTATTGTAGTATTGCTTTCTTTATGCAGTTTCTCCAGCAGTCCAAGTATTTCATCCCTTCCAGCGGGGTCAAGCCCTGCTGCTGGTTCATCAAGCACAAGGACTTCAGGCTGCATTGCAAGCACACCCGCAATGGCAACACGCCTTTTCTGTCCTCCAGAAAGCGCAAATGGTGACACATCTAAAAGGCTGTCGTCTATTCCAGCCATTTTCAGTGCATTAAATGAACGCAGTTCCACCTCAAGCTGTGGCAGCCCAAGGTTTTTAGGCCCAAACTGCACATCATTAAGAACAGTAGTTTCAAAGAGCTGGTGTTCAGGATACTGGAATACGAGCCCCGTCTTGCTTCTAAGTTTGCGCATATTGTATGATTTATCATAAATATTCTGTCCATTATAAAATATTTCACCGCTTGTAGCACACTCAAGCCCGTTTAAAAGCTGTACAAGTGTAGATTTTCCAGAACCCGTATGCCCTGCAAGCCCTATAAATTCGCCATCATTAATTTCTATATTTATATTTTTAAGGGCCTGGTTTTCCTTTCCAGTGCCTGCCCCATATATAAAATTCACATTCTGCAATTTAATTGACATATATTCTCCATTCCAGTATAAAGAATCCGGTTAAAAAGCCGTCTGGCATATTATAAACCTCTGGATTTAATTTTTAATAATATATCTGTAAGTTCCTCTGTATATAAAATATCTTTTGGTATATTTATGCCCCTTTTACGCAGGCCAGCCGCAATTTTAGTAACTTCAGGGACCGCAAGCCTGTATCTGGCAAGGTCTTCACTTCTTGCAAATATCTGTCTTGGTGTGCCCTTCATTTTGACCTGTCCTTCAGACATAACATACACAAAATCTGCCCCTGTTACTTCTTCCATATAGTGTGTTATAAGTATAATTGTAATACCCTCTTTTTTATTTAATTCCTTAATAGTTTTTATAACAGATTTCCTTCCAGAAGGGTCAAGCATTGCTGTTGGCTCATCAAGCACAATACACTTAGGCTTCATTGCCATTATCCCTGCTATTGCAACACGCTGTTTCTGGCCTCCTGAAAGTTTGTTAGGGGATTCTTTCCTGTATTCATACATCCCAACATTTTTAAGGCTTTCCTCTACACGTCTCCAGATTTCTTCTGTTGGCACACCAATATTCTCTGGCCCGAAACCTACATCCTCTTCAACAATATTTGCAATAATCTGGTTGTCAGGGTTCTGGAATACCATTCCTGCCGCCTGCCTTATTAATAAACTATTTTCCTGGTCTGATGTATCCATGCCATCTACATATAAAGTACCTTCTGTTGGCACAAGCAGAGCATTAAGATGTTTGGCAAATGTTGACTTGCCTGAACCGTTAGCACCAAGCACAGCAATAAAATCCCCTGGCTTTACTTCTATATCAACACCATCCAGTGCTCTTTTTATTCCAGTTACATTGCCTTCTTCATCACGTCTTGAATACTCATGTACAAGGCCCTTTGCATCTATAAATGGTTTCATTCTGCAATTCTCCTGCTAAAAATTGTAATATGCAAATACTTATCTCCATTTTTGGAAAAGTGCCCCCATTGCATAAAAATCCCCATGCCGTGCTTTGCACGGCACAAATAGTAATGAAAAATGCTGTCTTAGAATCATTTTTCACACTATTTACTCCATAAGCCTGGTTTATGTACTTAATTATAAAATATTTGCCTGTCATCCACAATGCATATTTATAGCCTGGTTTTTAATGGGTATACAATACCAGAAATGAAGATACTTATTTATAATGACACCTTTCACCTTAATTGTCAACCTTGCGGAAATGCTGTTACACGTCCGTTTTATAAAATGGTTACTATTCACAGCTACGCTGTTCATAGTAACCAGCAGTGCTTTCAGCACTGGGTATGTACACATTTTGCACGAAAAACGTGCAAAATGGCACTGTAAAACTCATATTTTTGACAAAAAAACGTGTCAAAAATCCTCGGATTTAATTGACTGTGAATAGTAACATAAAATTTCCAGTTATTCTTAATTTGTCATGTTAATATGTTAGAAATCATTGCAAAAGTCTTTAAAATAACGTATTATATATATCAGAGAGTTATATATTCTTTAACCTTATATAGCAAGAAGTCCCCCACCTCTAAAGGTGGCGGGATGAATTGCGGGAAGCAAATGTAACGGCAGTGGCGGGCGTAGATTGAAACAATTTATTTGTTTATAGAAGAAAAGGGGAAGGTATTTTGAAATTTAATATAACAAGGGATAACGTAAAGATTTCAGGCAGGGCACTATTCAGGAACGGCATATGTTTTCTTGGGTATTCTGCCTCTTCTGTTTCTTTCAGGTTTAATGGCACGAAAGCATCTGCTTATATTATTTCCAATCCAGGCAGTTTTCCGGCAGAATGCCATGCATGGATAGCAGTTTACATAGATAATGCCCTGGTTCCAGATAAAAGGATAGAACTCAGGGAGACAGAACAGGAAATAGTATTATATGACAACCCTGTAAAAAAGGAAGTGACAATTACCATAATGAAGTATACTGAGCCAGAATTTGCAGTATGTGGCATAAGTTATATAGAGATTGGGGATGGCGGGCTTCTTGCACCACCTGCCCCGAAGAAACGCCGTATACAGATTATAGGGGATTCCATTACATGTGGTTATGGCGTGGAAGGGGATGTAGAACGGCTTGAATTGAATACATCTGAGGAAAACCCTGCTAAAGCATATTCTGTTATAATGGCACAGGAACTGGACGCTGACTTTGAAATCGTTGCATGGAATGGAAAAGGTGTTATAACTTCGTATGTGGGTGAAGAGGAGGATGCTGTTCCAGATAAAACATGGCTGCTGCCAATGCTTTACAAATATACAGATGCAGGATGTAGTAAATATTACTTTAATGAACCACAAGAAAAGTGGGAACTATGGGAACATAACAGTTTTGAGCCAGATATAATTACTATAAACCTTGGGACTAATGATGCAAGCTATACAAGAGGGATACCAGAAAGAACAGAAGAATTTATAAATGGGTATTTAGACTTTCTTGAAAATATACATGCTATACATCCAAAAGCAGTAATTTTATGTATGCTTGGAATAATGGACCAGGTTTTGTGTCCTGCTGTCTGCAAAGCAGTAGAATTATTTAAAAAGAGATATGCAGAAGTGGATATTTCATACCTGTATCTTCCAATGCAGCAGGAAGAGGACGGACTGGGAACGTTCTGGCACCCTGTATATAAGTCACAAAAAAAAGCAGCGCAGCTTATAACAGGGCATATCAGGCATATAATGGACTGGGGTGAATAATTTGATAAAACGTTATTTTGTAAGGACACGTTCCCTTCAGGAAGGGATGCGCATTGACCAGAATATAAAGGACAGGCTTGACCGTACGCTTATAGCCAGGGGAACAATATTAGACAGCTATATGATAGAGTCATTGCAGAAATTAGGGCTTGGTGGCATATATGTCAGTGAGGGTGAGGAAGACCCTGCAACAGAACCCAAAGAACCCCCTCTTCCTCCTGAAATACAAAAGACCATTGACAAGACAAGGCACGAAGACCCATCTAAAATAAAGCTTTCAGAAAGCCTTAAACAGAGGGTTTCAACAGGTATGCAGTATTTATATAATAATACAAGTGATGCTAACTTTACAAATACATCTACAAGGATTACTAATGACCTTAATAAAGCTATTAATGATAACGCTGCTATAGCTGTAGATATTAATGCATTAAAAACAAGTGATGAATATACATTTAAACATAGTGTTGATGTTGCTACCATGTCGATGATTATTGCCAAAAACATGGGATATTCACAAGATGATATCTATAATATAGGTGTTGCAGGGCTTTTGCATGACATAGGCAAATCTAAAGTTCCACTTGAAATACTGAATAAGCCTGCGAAGTTAAATGATGAAGAATTTAAAGTAATGAAGAACCACACAGTATTTGGCTATGAGATAATAAAAGAAAAGGAGAATTTCTCTAAAACAATTGCACTTGCCGTATTACAGCACCATGAGAAAATGAATGGCAGAGGATATCCATTAGGCATTAGAGCAGATAAGATAACTGATTTTGCCAAGATTCTTTCAGTTGTTGATGTTTATGATGCACTTGTAACAGAACGTCCATATAAAAAAGCACTTTCACAGCGTACAGCAATAGAAATGATTATGTCTATGACAGAAGAACTTGATATAAGAGCCATGAAAGTCTTTTTCAAAACGGTAATACTGTACCCTGTAGATACAACCGTAGAATTAAGTAATGGAGAGAAAGCAAAGGTTGTTAAAAATAATGAAGGTTCAGTACTCCGTCCAACAGTGGTGGGCATTACAACAGGAAGGGTGTACAATCTTGCTGATGATTTGTCATGTGCTAATATACTTATAGTCTGACATGCCAAAGACCTGCCCTGTAAATCTAAAAATCATATTTTCTCCTGATGATTCATATAATTTTTCTGGAGAGAATATGATTATGTTATGTAAGGATAAAATGTATTGAGTTTATAAATGTTGGAGCTTGCGCATCTTATTATATAAACTATCATAATAATTTTTAGTCCGCTAATTTGGTATAATAAATAAAAAATGGTTTTATAAATCTGTTTCTATAAAATGTACAGCAGATATATCCCAGTATTTTTTATAAACCCGTTCTGTATTTCCATCAAGATTGAGCTGGTACATTTTGAAGGTGGTTAATATATCCTTTGGCTGCCATTAAAATACATCCCATTTTTCACATACAAAAACGGCAGTATCACTCACGACACCGCCGTTTTTGATTTAACACTGCGGAAAAAGGGACTCGAACCCTCACGTTTTACAACACAGGAACCTAAATCCTGCACGTCTGCCAGTTCCGTCATTTCCGCATGTGTAACATGAAAGCACGGGCTTTGCAAAAAAGTTATGCAATTACCATGCTTTATTAGTGTACCATTAAATAGCCAATATGTCAATTCTGTGAAAAACCTTGCTGTTAAAGCCTGGCTTTATTTGTTTTCTTTTAATCTTCTTTTTTATTCTTTTTCCTAAATTCTGCAGGACTCATATTTACATATTTCTTGAACTTAGTATGGAAATAGTCAACATTTTTATATCCGACTTTTTCCGATATTTCATATACTTTTAAGTTGCTGTTAAGAAGAAATTCTTTCGAGTGCCTGATGCGTACTTTATCAACAAAAACATTAAAGCCTTCACCTGCTTTTTTATTAAAAATTTTGCCAAGATATGAACTGTTATATCCAAAAAGAGGTGCAATAGTTTCCAGCTTTATATTATCCATATAATTATGCTCAATATAGTGTATTATATCGTCCATTACTCCTTCGCTTGACGGGTTTCCAATAGTACGTATTATCATATCAAACTGTTCTGTAAAATAAAGCATGATTTCATATAAATAATATCTGCTGTTAATATAGTCAATAATTTCTGCATTGCCTGGAAAAGCAATACCAGCACTATGGTAAAGGTGCGATATTTTTTCTTTAATAGATAAGTAAAGGTCAGTAAGGAATAGTTTAATGCGTGGAATACCACTATCTGAATTGTAAAGGTTATGTTCCAGTTCATGAAGGGTTTCTGCAACCTGGTTGCGTTTGGAAGCCTGTATATAGCCAGCAAGGCGTTCGCAGTATTCGTTAAGGACATCAGGTGAAAGACAGTAACCAGACTGGCTGGATGGTTTCGGAAGCTGTTCAAAACCTATAGTATGCTGTTTGTCCTCACAGAAAAATCTTCTTTGCATAAGTTTTAAGGCTTCCTGGTAAGATATATGTATATCTTCAAGTGAATCTACTTCCCGTCCATATGCAATAAAAAGGGAGTCAAGTGGGGAATTCTGTTGTGGTTTTAATTCACGGCTGTAATGCTCAAGAAATTCCTGGAATTTATTAAGTGTAAAAGTTCCCTTTAAAAGAATAACCTCATTCTTATCTATTTTAATATTATCATATGAACTGTTAGATTCATTAGTTACTTTTAGCAAGTCTGAAAATCTGTATTGCAGGCTGGTAGAATGACGGCTGTAATTTTCGTATATTACAACCTGGTATTTATCTGCAATAAGGTTTATATCTTTAACATTAATATTTTGTATATTTATTTTATTAGTAAGGATATCAAGAAGTATCATCCCCTTAGCCCTGTCCCTGTACTGGCTAAGCGTGTTCTGGTTTATTTCTTCTTTGCCAAGCTGTTCCTTTATTTCTATAAGGGTTTCTGTAAGCTCGTCCTCTTCAAGTGGTTTTGTAAGATAATAATCTACCCCGTTTTTTATGGCAGACTGTGCATATTTAAAGTCTGTATATCCGCTTAATATTATAACTTTGCCTTTAAATCCATTTTTGCGTGCTGCCTCAACAGCTTCAAGGCCATGCATTTTAGGCATCCGTATATCTATTAGTACCAGGTCAGGAGAATTAGTAATAATATAATTGAGTGCATCATCGCCATTGGCAGCTTCACCTGTGATTTTAAATCCCAGGGCCTCCCAGTCTATTATACATTTTAACCCCTGGCGTATAATTAATTCATCATCCGCAATAAATACTGAATACATTATTCCTCCTTTTTATAAAAACCGGCGGGTATCTGAATATTTAACTGCAATCACCATAAAGCAGCATAAATAATAAGGTAAAGACATAAGTTCTTTTATAGGGGAAATATGTTTTTACCATAAAACAGCCACTATATCATAAAACAATAATAATTATATAAAAAAAATGGGCGTTTAGCAAGTGGGCATGAAGATTTAAACATGCCATGTATAAGAAAATTTATTCCAGCCAGTAAATAACAGAAAGGATGTAGGAAAGCATGAATGTAGTAACTTTTATATCAAATTTAATTATACCTGTCCTGATATTTTATGTTATAGGTTATGGGCTTTTAAATAAAGTTGATATTTTTGACGCTTTTACGCGTGGGGCAGCAGATGGCTTTAAGGTGGTTTTTAATATTCTGCCTACTTTAATAGGGCTTATGATGGCTATAGGGCTTTTAAGGGCTTCTGGTGCACTTGAAGTCTTAGGGGAATTTTTGTCACCATATATGAAATATTTACATTTTCCAGCGGAGTTAGTACCACTTTCCTTAATAAAGATGTTTTCATCATCGGCAGCAACAGGGCTTTTAACAGATATATATAAGAACTTTGGGACAGACTCTAATACAGGTTTTATGGCATCGCTTCTTATGTGTTGTTCGGAAACAATTTTTTATACAATATCTGTTTATTTTATGGCAACAGGGGATAAAGAACATAAACCGGTTACAGGAATGAATTGGATGCTTGCAGGAGCATTAATCTGTACATTTGCCGGAATGGCGGCATGTGTTGTTATAACCAGGTTTCTTGGAATATAAGTCTGACAGTGCTATTTTGCACGTTTTTGGTGCGGAATGTTTATATAAACAGTACTAGAAGCACTAATATGCCACTATTGGATTTTAATAATGGATAGTAGCATAAAATATAGATTGCGGCGTGCTGGTGGTTGTGCTAATATATCATATAGGAAATCCGTTGGTCTGGCTATTTACACAATTGGTATATATTTAATCTATAAATTATATAAATTACTTAGGAGGAGAAGTTAATGTGGCAGTGGTTAATGGAACTTGACAGCAATATACTTTTTTTTGTACAGGATAATCTGCGTAATGATGTATTAAATGATGTTGTAGTATGGTTTACATCGCTTGGCAATGCAGGATTAATATGGGTGCTGCTAATTGCTGCGCTTATAGCATATAAGGGTACACGTAAGGAGGGGCTTGGATGTGCTATATCTCTTGTGCTTTGTTTTATTGTGGTAAATGTAGTTCTTAAGAATGTAGTTGCGAGAACCAGGCCATATGATGCAATGGAGCAGATAAGATGCCTTGTAGGGCCGCAGACAGATTATTCCTTTCCTTCAGGCCATACAGCGATAGCATTTGCTGCTTCTGTCCCTGTATTTATTATATCAGATAAAAGATTAGGGACAGTAATGATTATATTTTCTATATTAATGGCTCTTTCAAGGATATATGTATGTGTACATTATCCTACAGATGTAATTGGAGGGGCTATTGTTGGAATATTATGTGGTGTTGTGACAGGTATGGTTATTTATCCAAAACTGTACAATATAAATAATAAAAAAGATACTTTAAGCTAACAAAAAGGAGATGTAATAAAAGATGGGTTATAATCCAAAATCTATGAAAGCAGAAGAATTTATTAATAATGAGGAAATACTGGAATGTCTTGATTATGCCAGGAGAAATAAGGATAATATGGAACTGGTATATGAAATTCTTGAGAAGGCTAAACTTGCTAAAGGAATTTCGCATAAAGAGGCAGCAGTCCTGCTTGAATGTGATAATCCAGAGGCGGAGGCAGAGATAAAGAAGCTTGCAGTGGAGATTAAGGAGAAATTCTACGGAAGAAGAATTGTAATGTTTGCGCCACTGTATCTTTCAAATTATTGTGTAAATGGATGTACATATTGCCCATACCATTATAAGAACCAGCATATTCCAAGAAAGAAACTTACACAGGAAGAAATTAAAAAAGAAGTAATTGCATTACAGGATATGGGTCATAAAAGGCTTGCAATTGAATCGGGGGAAGACCCTGTAAACAATCCGCTGGAATATATACTTGAAAGTATAGATACTATATACAGCATTAAACATAAAAACGGGGCAATAAGGCGTGTTAATGTAAATATTGCCGCTACTACTGTAGAAAATTATACAAAGCTTAAGGATGCAGGTATTGGTACATATATTCTTTTCCAGGAAACATATAATAAAAAGTCATATGAAGAACTGCATCCTACAGGACCTAAACATGATTATGCATACCATACAGAGGCTATGGACAGGGCTATGGAAGGTGGTATTGATGATGTAGGCATCGGTGTGCTTTTTGGTCTTGAAATGTACCGCTATGAGCTTGTAGGGATACTTATGCATGCAGAACATCTGGAAGCAGTGCATGGAACTGGTCCTCATACTATAAGTGTTCCGCGGGTATGCCCTGCTGATGATATTGATACAGCAGATTTTAGCAATGCTGTCCCAGATGATATATTTGAGAAGATTGTTGCAATAATAAGAATTGCAGTCCCATATACAGGCATGATTATTTCAACAAGAGAGTCACAGCAGACAAGAGAGAAAGTCCTTAAACTTGGAATTTCACAGATAAGCGGCGGCTCACGTACAAGTGTAGGCGGGTATGCCATACCTGTAAGGGATGACAGTTCTGCCCAGTTTGATGTAAGCGATACACGTACTCTTGATGAAGTTGTAAAATGGCTTATGGAACTTGGATATATACCAAGTTTTTGCACTGCATGTTATAGGGCAGGCAGGACAGGTGACAGGTTTATGTCACTTTTAAAAAGCGGGCAGATAGTAAACTGCTGCAAGCCAAATGCACTTATGACGCTTAAAGAATATCTCGAAGACTATGCAGCAGAAGATACAAAACGTATTGGACAGGAACTTATATCCAGGGAAATTCTTAAAGTGCCAAATGATAATGTAAGGAATAAGGCAATGGAATACTTAAATGAAATGAATAGCGGTAAGAGGGATTTCCGTTTCTGATAATTCTTTTAACCATTTTTGTAACATAAATTACTATAATAAATAACATTAGTCTGGCAAAATAAAAGTCCATAAGCAGGCTTCTATGGTATAATTTAATTGGCTATTAAAAAGATTACCAAAGGAGAACAAGCTTATGGACGATTTAATTATATAGGTATTTTATGAAACGGACGTGCAAATTTATTCCTTATATGGAACAACAATGCATCCAGGCTGATGGCAAGCTTCCACAACTATTGGTGTATGTGGCAGTCACAGGATACAACAGCACAAATTATGGCAACAGCACAGGATTATTAGGAAATAATAGGGAAAATTGTAAATTTTTTAATAAATGACTATTTGAATAGTAAAAAATTATTGACTATATATGACTATTGTGATAGTATAAAAATGTAACCACTATTGCAATAGTCATTTTGGAGGAAATTATGAAAATTAAACTCTTTGATTCAGAACTGAAGGTTATGGAAATATTATGGAGAGAAGGTGATTTAACCGCTGGGCAGATTGCCCGGATACTAAAAGAAGAAACTGGCTGGAACAGGAATACTACATATACAGTTATTAAAAAGTGTATAGATAAAGGTGCAATAGAACGTATTGAACCGAAATTTATATGTAAAGCAGTTATTTCCAAAGAGGATGTCCAGGCTTATGAAACAGAGGAATTAGTTGAGAGAATGTTTAACGGTTCTAAAAAACAGTTTTTTGCTGCTTTATTATCAGGCCAGACTTTAACCCATGATGAAATACAGGAATTAAAAGATATGGCAAACCAGATAAAGTGAGGTAAAAATTATGCTTCTAAAAACCAGCTTGTCTGGCGGAATCCTTATAATGCTGGTAATAATATTGCGGTTTCTTTTAACTGGAAAACTTCCTAAAAGAACTTTTTCACTATTATGGGATATTGCACTTTTAAGGCTGCTTATCCCATTTGACCTTCCACTTAAATATGGTATATCTGTACCTGCAATAAATACCACAAGTCCCGCCAGCGATATCCAGAATAGTATTATTAAATTACATGATGTAACCAGAAATTCTGCTATTCCACAGGCAGTTAATAACACAAATAACATTAAAATACCAGTGCTTATCTGGATAATAGTTATGATAACATTATTTATGACTTTTACATTGTTATACCTAAAAGAATATAGAAAAATACAGGAAGCACTGCCTGTTCCTAAAGACCAGGCAAACTATTTAAGGCAGCTTGCAAATATCCCTGCAAAAACAGGTTTGCTAGTTTCTGACAGGATTTATACACCTTTAACATTTGGGGTATTACATCCTAAAATTGTTTTCCCTAAATTTTTTAAAACAGAAAAAAGCATTTATTTAAAATATATTATTACACATGAGCTAGTGCATATTAAAAGAGCTGACAACCTGCGTAAAATTATATTATTATCTGCTGTATGCATACACTGGTTTAATCCATTAGTATGGATAATGTATATTTTATTTAACCATGACATGGAACTGTCATGTGATGAAAAAGTGCTTTCTGTATTTGGAAGCAATGCAAAAAGGGATTATGCACTGGCACTTATAAATTTTGCAGAGAACCAATATGAATCCGGATTCTTTTCTAATGAATTTGGAAAGAAACCTGTACAAGAAAGGATTGAGGCAATTATGAAATATAAAAAAGCAACTATCTCTAGTGTAGTATGTGCCGCAATTATATTAGGCACTGCTGTAACAGTATTCGCAAAGGGAGAACCTGGAAGTAAAAACAATGCCACTATACAAAATAATACTAATGCTGCCAGCTATGAAAATACAGAATCACCAGATAACCTGCATGGTTTTGTTGATAAAGAAGATTTCAAGGAATATGAAAAATATGGTCTTTCATATAATGAAGAATCTGGCCACATTATGTACAATGGAAAAGTAGTTGGATATTTCCATGACCAGAAAGAAAAAAATACTTATACCCATATTACTGATGAAACTGGCAAAACAGGAATCAGGGTAATAAGAAACCATAATAATGAAATTACTGGCATTAAAGAGGTTGAAATTCCAGAAAATTCACCTGTTACAGAAATTAATTCTAACGGCAGCAGCATAGATAATATAAAAAAGTACGATAGTGACACATCATATTATTTTACAATAAATGATGTCACCAGTATAGAAAGCAAAAAAAATTCTGTAAATAATACAGATATAGATTATGCAAGTTCTGAAAATGGGGAAGATGACAGCCAGACATTAGAAAAATTTAAAAAATATGGAATAACTTATAACAAATCTTTAAATGTATGGCAGTACAAAGAAAAAAATATTGCAGGGCTTATAGCTAATACACTTGACAATTTCCATTTTGACAGTAAATCTGGCACATATACTGGTACTGCTGGCACTGAAATATATCTAAATGAATCAAATATCAAAGATGCAATATATCTGGTTATTGATAAAGATTCTTTGAAAGAAATTACGGAGGAAGAATTTGATAAAATGCTTGAACAATAAAATGTTTTAAACTTATTTTATAACCATCTAAATGCGGGATGTAGCCGGACTCAGGTTAAATAATTAATGTATAATTGGACTAACAGATACAAAAATATGGAGCCATTTACAGGCTCCATATTTTGATGAAAGAAAAATATATGAAAAAAGAGTTATAAGCTTAACTATTTTCAAATAAAGAGGCAAGTTTCTCGATAGAATCTGTAACTTCTATTACAGATTTTTCGATATCGCCATAAATTGTAGCAGACTGTGAAGATAATTCACCCATGCTTTTCGCAACGACTGCAAATCCTACACCGGCTTCACCACTTCTTGCTGCTTCAATGGAAGCATTTAATGAAAGCATTTTCTGCTTGTTGGCAATTGATTTAAGGGAACTTGTGTTAGTATTAATTTTCTGGATAATATTAGTTGCATGGTTGATTTCATCCTGCAGCTGTCCAAGTTTGCCACCATTGCTGTTATGTGAATATTCAAGGTTTACAAACATATTAACAATCTGTCCGAATAATTCAGCAGCTGACCTGATGTTCTTTTCATTGGCTACAGGAACTTTTTTAAGTGCATTTATGTAAGAATCCTGGTCAACCCCGATTTCAGATGCTAACCTGCGGAATTGTTCTTCATCAGCTTTTCTTGGAAGCACTTGTCCGCCAATAACTTTTCCGATTTTCTCACTGCCAATCATAATATCAATGGAAAACGCCATAAGCCCTGCGTGGCAGTAGTAGACACCAGAGTTTTCATTTTGGCATTTAGTACAGCGGTGGCTGCCTTCGTCAGAACCTTGTGTGTATTTCATGCAAAAATCTGTAAAGTTGCTTTCCTTGGTAACTCTTTCGCCTTTATTATCAAGCAGTACGGCAGCCAGGCCTGTTGCATCAGAGAAATTATCTTGTAATTCTTGTAATTTCCTGATATCTAAAAAATCCCTTATATTCATAAAATCCTCCATCCCCACAATATACAGTAAACCTGTCTGTTATTGTGTAATAAATTCTACTTATCTTGCAAATTCTATTCCACTTGCAATATAGAAGTGCAAGACAGACAAAAAAATTTATAAGAAATAAAATTTATTGTTTAAATCTAACAATACTATTATATAGCAATATATGAATAAATGCAACAATTTTACTTTTAAACCCACGTCCGTTTCATAAAATTTCCAGTTATCTTGAGTTTGTGTAAAAACGGACGCAGGGTTTCTGTGTCCAGCTAAATTATTCCATTCCAGGGCACGTTCGCACTACGTTGGCATACGCAGCGGCGCATAAAATCCCAAAGTAC
>JAAWKM010000156.1 GCA_022797375.1 Lachnospiraceae bacterium | reverse complement strand
GCCACTCCACAGGACAATCCACAGACCGCTGCAAAAACAGCAGCTAACAGCCACAAAAACAGTGTCTGTTGTCTGAGGCTTTGTGGAGTGACAGCTTTCTCAGTCCAGTAAAAGATATATACATTCCTGCAAACAAGCTTGCGGAATCATATATCTTTTACTGGACTGTGAATAGTAACTACTGGCATTATTTTTATAAATAGCCGTAAATTATAATATTGATAGAGGTAGCTGGTTGTGTTACAATGTAAGTATTATTAGCTGCTAATTTATTTATGTGGAACCAGGAAAGCATTTTATATGGTTTTAAATGCCACGGCAAGTGTGGAATGGGCAAGGACTGGGGGAAATATTACATGCATTGTAATTATGATTTTTGTATAGCTTCGGCTCTGGTTTTACTTCTTCTGGTAATATATAACTGCTGTATAGTGCGCAAATGGAAATTTATAAGAAAGGTATACCTGGTTTTACTTATATTATCATTTGGATGTTGTGTGGCAGATATATTTTGGGGAATTGTACTTATGAAAAATTTCAGGGATAATATATTCCTGAATTATGCAGGCGGAATTTTATATTTTTCTTTGCAGTGTGCAATTCCGTGCTGCTATTTTGTTTATATAACTGTTGTATCTAAGAAAATGGATTTTGTCAGCAAGAAAGTTTTTATATGGCTTGTACCTGGGATAATTATGCAGGCTCTGGTATATACAACGTTTTTAACAGGATATATATTTACATATAATAAAGATGGTTACAGCAGAGGCCCGTTTATGTGGGTTATAGTAATGGTATCAGCGTTTTACCTGGGTTTAGGGCTTTGTTCTGTGTTTAGTGAAGGTGGAAATATTGGAAGAAGGTATAAAGTAGTATCAATAGTATTTGCTCTAATCCCTGCTTGCGCTGTTTTTATACAGGCGGTTTATACAGGCATTGTTCTTTCCAGTTCTTCAATGGCACTGAGCTGTCTTTTAATGCAGTTTATATTGCAGACGCCACAGATGATTTGTGAAGTAAATGAAAAAGAAATAGAAGCAAGGCGTGCAGCAGAAGAGGCAAACCGTGCAAAGAGTACATTTCTTGCTAATATGTCCCATGAGATAAGGACTCCTATGAATGCAATATGCGGCATGGCTGATATGCTTGAAAGAAGCAGCATTCCTCCACATGAAATGGAATATGTGCAGACTATACAGGTGGCAGCCAGGAACTTGCTTGGAATTATTAATAATATACTTGATTTTTCAAAGATTGACGCAGGAAAACTTGATTTATGCAATGTCAATTACCGTTTAGATGAGATGTTAAGAGGCGTTGAAAATATTATAGCATCAAGGGTATATGGTAAAAACATAGATTTTGAAATAGATATCAAACCAGGTATTCCTATATATCTGGATGGAGATAAGACAAAGATACACCAGGTTCTGATTAATATACTTGGCAATGCCGCAAAATTTACAGAACGTGGAAAGATTAAATTATATACTGGATGGGAACAGCTTTCTGGTGGCAAGGTTAAGCTTATATTTGAAGTGACAGATACTGGAATCGGTATTAAAGAAGAAGATTTGCCTAAACTTTTTAACCAGTTCAGCCAGGTTGATACAATACGCAACTGCAATATAAAGGGGACTGGGCTTGGACTTGCCCTTTCAAGAGGCATTGCGGAACATATGGGTGGTGATATAACAGTTACCAGCGAATATGGCAAGGGAAGCACTTTTATAGTGACTATAATACAGGGAATTGTAAAACAGCCAGATAGTGTACCGCAGACACTTGATAGTTATATAGTGCTGGTTTACGAAGAAGACTATAATGACAGGCAGCATCTGTCACATATACTTGATGAGATGGGGGTTAAAAATGAATTTATAGAAAGTGCAGACAGAATAAATTCTTCTATGTTTGACCATTACAGCCAGGAAAAGAAAATTTTCTTATATAATTATGAACAAATGCAGATATCAGATATAAAACTGCCTGCTGACGTAAATGTTGTGGCATTGCTGGAGTATTTCGCTGTTATTAAAAAAGGGGATTTGGTTTATAATTACATAAAGAAACCTTTTGACATATTTAAGGTATATGACGCACTGTTTAACAATAAACCGCTTTATTATAAAAAATGGGGTAAAAACAATATTGTTGTGAACAATGCACATGTAGCGGTTGTTGATGATAACAGGGTCAACCTTAAGGTGGCGGTTACACAGCTTAAAGAATGGAATATATTTGCAGAAACATTTACAAGCGGACAGGGGCTTTTAAAGGCACTAGAGAAGGGAAGGGAATATGACATAATTTTTATGGACCATATTATGCCTGGGATGGATGGCATTGAGACTACTATAAACATCAGGTCAATGGAGGGCGAGTATTTTAAAAAAGTGCCAGTTATAGCGCTTACTGCTAATGCTGTAGATGGTGTAATGGATGAATATAAGAAAGCAGGGATGGACAGCTGTCTTTTCAAACCATTCAGTCTTGGGCAGATTGAGGAGAAACTTGCAGAATTCCTTCCAGAAGAAAAGGTAAAATTCAAAAATAGCAGCAGCGGGGTTTTAGGTAATGAGCAATAAGCTGCATTTGTGTGCTATATTATAAGCTGCCATAGGCGGCATGGAAAAAAGGTGAAGGGTTTTTCTCATAAAGTTTGTGTCTGCGCGCTGCTTGCCACAAACCTGGATTATGAGAGCAGCGCAGAAATGAGGAAAGGGTGAAAGAAAAATAGAAGAAAGGATAAAAATTGCAGACAAATATCTTTCACCCTTGTGTTTGCGCCTCAAATGAAAATGCAGGCATTTCCGCTTGAGGCTTGGTGCAAATTATGAAACGTGTAGTAGTGACTGGAATGGGGCTTGTAACACCTATAGGTAACAGTATAGAAGAATACTGGAAAAACATCCATGCAGGTAAGGTTGGTATTGGGCCAATAAGGAATTTTGATACAACAGATTATAAAGCAAAACTTTCGGCAGAAGTTACAGATTTTGAGCCTAGGGATTATATGCCTGCTAAAGATGCCAAAAGAATGGACAGGTTCAGCCAGTTTGCTGTAGCCGCTGCGTTACAGGCTGTAAATGATTCAGGAATTGAAATGGATAAGGAAGACCCATACAGGGCAGGAGTGTCTATAGGTTCAGGGACAGGAAGCCTTATGGGGATTGAAAGGGAATATGACAAGCTTCTTGCGAAAGGTCCAGGACGCATACATCCATTGTCTGCGCCTATGGTATTAGGCAATATGGCAGCTGCCAATGTTGCAATAATGTTTGGATGCAAAGGCAAATGCCTTGATATAGTAACAGCCTGTGCAACAGGTACTAATTCAATAGGTGAGGCTTTCAGGTCAATACAACATGGTGAAGCGGATTTTATACTTGCTGGAGGGGTTGACAGTTCAGTAAGCAGGTTTGGTGTTGCAACTTTTCAGGCACTTACAGCGCTTTCTGTTTCAGAAAACCCATTACAGGCTTCTATACCATTTGACAGGAAAAGGGACGGATTTGTTACAGGAGAAGGCGCAGGGGTTCTTGTGCTTGAAGAACTGGAACATGCCATTGCCAGAAATGCACATATATATGCGGAAATTGGCGGATATGGTGCAACCTGTGATGCAAGCCATCTTACAGCACCGCTTGAAGATGGTTCAGGGGCAGCTATGGCAATGGAGCTTGCCATAAAAGATGCAGGGCTTTCACCTGAAGATGTTGATTATATTAATGCACATGGTACAAGTACACCTATGAATGACAAGCTGGAAACAAAGGCTATAAAACTTGCTTTTGGAAATCATGCATACAATGTAAAAATAAATTCAACTAAATCAATGATTGGGCATCTATTTGGTGCTGGAGGGGCTGTTGAACTTATAACATGTATTTTATCTATAAATGAGGGTTATATACACCATACGGCGGGATTAACTGATGATGACCCAGAATGTGACCTTGATTATACAAAGGGAGAGGGCGTATATATGCCAGTGGATGTGGCGGTTAGCAATTCTCTTGGATTTGGAGGCCATAACGCAACAATCCTTGTTAAAAAATACTAATTTTATCCAGAAGGGAGTGGTTGTTATGAAAAATATGGGAAATACTGTAACTGGGGAGAAAAAGGAATTATTAAATATTTCACAAGAAGAATTTATGACATTAATTAATTCTTCTGAATGTGCTATGTTTATTGCAAAATCTGGTTCTGAAATGGAATTAGTATATGCAAATGATAAGTTTTATTCTATATTGCAGTATACTAAAGAGGAATATACCAGCAAGTTTGGCAAAGCTGCAATGGCAACAGTACTTAATGAAGAAAAACAAAAACTCCGTAACCTTATAGCCCGCCAGGCAGCTGCGGGGGGCATTTTAAAGCTTGAATACAGGGCTGTAAGGAAAGACCATTCCATTGCATGGATTTCATTATCTGCAAAGGCTGTGGTTAAAGATAACCAGCTTATTTATTATGGTTCTTGTCTTGATGTGACTAAAAGTAAGAAAACTATTGACGATATATATAATGCAAAGCGTGAAATAGACGTTATGGCAAACAGTATACCAGGTGGTGTAATAAAAGCCAGGATGTCTGATTATAAATTAATATATGCAAATGATGGTTACTTTTTGCTGACGGGATATTCACGTGCAGAATTTTCTATGGAATTTGGAAGTTATTGTGATACAATAATTTATAAAGAAGATATAGAAGATGTATTAAAATATATAAAGATGGCATTGGAAAATAATGGGCTTTTAGGATTTGAATGCCGTATAAATGCAAAAAACAACTGTATAAAATGGGTATATGTAAGTGGGAGAAGGATTGAAGATGATAACGGGCACCCGGTTTATTTATGTGTCCTGACAGATATAACTGATAAGAAAAAGATTGAATCTGAAGTTGAAGATAATATAAGGAGAGCAGAAGTTGTTTCAAGTTTTTTAAATGCTATGATGTGGACATATGATGTAAAGTTAAACACTATTAGCAGAAGCGGGAATTTTGATATTACATATTCACAAGAAAGAAAAATTGGCAGCAATGAGGAAATAAAAAATCTAGTAAATATAATACATCCAGATGATACAAAAAGAATAACAGAATTTTTTAATAAGAGAAGAAATAATAAAGGACAGTCGCAAGGTATTTTCCGTATAAGGAACAGCAAAGGGCTTTTCCAGGATACAGAAATAACGGCGGTTTCTATTTGCGGAAGTGATGGCAGGCCAAATAAAATTTATGGAATGACTAAAGTTATAGATGATATTAGTACAGATGCCCGGATTATCAAGGAAAAACCAGAAAACAGGATTTTATCACTTGCAAATGCATCAAGGGCAAAAGCAGAGGATAATGTAACAGGTCTTATGCCTTATTCATCATTTTTAAGCAAGGCAGACAAAATTCTTAAAAAACGTGATGAGGATGACCATTTTGCAGTATTGTGTGCTGATATTAATGAATTTCTAAAATTCAGCCACCATTATGGGTTTTCTATCAGTAACCAGATTTTAAAAATATTTTCAAAAGTGCTTCTTGATAATATTGCAAAAGATGGTTTATGTTCACGTGTTGATGGTGATTATTTTGTAGTAATGTTCCAGTATGCAAATCATAAGGAACTTATGAAACTTATGTCATCAATGTTGCGTACAAAGGAGGAATTCGATAAGAAAAATGGTGGTATCCGTTTTGGAACTACTACAGGTATATATCTTGTACAGCCTGGTGATGAAGACCTGGAAGATATGCTTGAGAAAGCTGATATTGCAAGAAGGAGCATTAAAGGGCTTATGGGTAACCATTATGCTATATTTACAGAAGATTTGAAAAAGGACAAATCAAAGGAAGAAGAAATAATAGATAAAATTTATATTTCAATGAGAACAAGAAGTATAGATGTATGCTTTATGCCTAGGATATATAAGAATAAAGAAAATGTTATAGGGTGTAAGGCAATACCAAGGGTTGTTATGGAGGATGGGCAGTATATTGAATCAGTCAGGCTTTTGAAATATGTAGAACGTGGTGGCAAGCTTAATGAATTTGCTTTTGTAACATTGTCTTTGGTGTGTGCTAATATGGGCGCATGGAAGAAACAGGGCAACAGGACAGTACCACTTTCAATAGAAATTACTGCAAGTGAACTTTCAATACAGAATGCTGTTGATATTATTGATGATATAGTAGTAAAAAGAAACGGCATTGACCCAGAAGAGATTATATTTGAAATCAATGAAAGGTATTTTGCGGAAGGAACTACTGTATTTGATATGAATGTACGTGCGCTTTCTAAGAAGGGGTACCAGGTTATTATAAGCCGCTTTGGTTCAGATTATACTGCTGTAAATGCTATCAGGAGGCTTCCTGTTACTGGAATTAAATTCCATGGCGGTTTCTTTAATGAAAATATGAATAACAAGCATGAGAAAATAATTTTCCGTAAAATCACAGAAATGGCAAAAGAACTAGGGCTTTCTGTTTCGTGTGGAGGAATACAGTCTAAAACACAGGAAGATTTCGCAAAAGAGATAGGGTGCGAGGTTTTTGAGGGAGAGATGTATTATGGAAAAGTCAGGCACAACGTATTTGAAAAATGTTTTTTATCAGATTAATTTAAAGGAGGATATTAGTAATGTTAAGGTATTTTAAGAAAGTTTTTTCAGTTGTGCTGGCAGCAGCTTTATTAATAACTGCTACAGCCCCGTCTGGTGTTATTGCAGCATCAAGACCAGGAAGACCATCATTTAAAGTGGTTAAAAGAGCAAAAAAATCTGTAACACTTAAAATAAATAAAACAAAAAATGCTACTGGTTACCAGATATTTATTGCAAATTCAAAACATGGTAAATATAAGCAGACGGCAGCATCAAGAATAGGTACTGTAAAAATCACAAAATTGAAAAAAGATAAAGTATACTATGTTAAAGCCAGGGCATTTAAAACGGTTGGATACCATATAACATATGGAAAATTTTCTAAAATTGTTAAAATAGATAAGTTTGGCAAGAAGCCAAAACCAGAAGCGCAGGAACCAGAAGTGGCAGAGACACCAGTGCCAGAGGCAACAGAGACACCTGCTCCAGGGGCAACAGATGAACCAGTACCAGGTGTAACAGAGACACCCGCTCCAGGGGCAACAGGAGAACCAGTGCCAGGGTCAACAGTAGAACCAGGGACTGGTATAACACAGGCACCAGCATGTATAACTAATATGCCAGTTTCAGATACAGCAGAAAAAACAACAGCACCAGATGTAACACCTTATCCATAATATATACTAGGAGTACTTGCATTATAACATTAATATGTGTAAAATATACTAAGATGGTATGCCATAATTTTAAAATGCAAAAAGGAGAGACCATATGTTAGATATTAGATTTCTAAGAGAAAATCCAGATATAGTTAAGCAAAATATTAAAAATAAGTTCCAGGATGAAAAACTTCCATTAGTAGACAAGGTTATTGAGCTTGATTCAAGTGCCCGTAAAGCGCAGCAGGAAGCAGACAATTTAAGGGCTTCAAGAAAAAAGATTTCAAAAGAAATAGGTGCTTTAATGGCACAGGGTAAGAAGGAAGAGGCAGAGGCTAAGAAGGAAGAAGTAAATAGAAATGCTGCACGTCTTGAGGAACTTTCCAGCCAGGAAAAGGAATTACAAGAAAAAGTAAAAGAAATTATGATGGTTATTCCTAATATTATTGATCCAAGTGTTCCTATTGGAAAGGATGACAGTGAAAATATTGAGATTGAGAAATTTGGTGAACCAGTAGTTCCGGACTTTGAAATTCCGTACCATACTGAAATAATGGAGAAGTTTAATGGCATAGATATAGATGCAGCAGGTAAAGTTGCAGGTAATGGTTTCTATTATCTTATGGGTGATATTGCAAGGCTTCATTCAGCTATAATATCTTATGCCAGGGATTATATGATTGACAAGGGATTTACTTACTGTATTCCTCCATTTATGATAAGAAGCAATGTCGTAACAGGTGTTATGAGCTTTGCTGAGATGGATTCAATGATGTATAAGATTGAGGGTGAAGACCTTTATCTTATAGGTACAAGTGAGCATTCAATGATAGGGAAGTTTATTGACACTATAATAGAAGAAAAAGAGCTTCCAAAGACATTGACAAGTTACTCACCATGCTTCCGTAAGGAAAAAGGGGCGCATGGAATTGAGGAAAGAGGAGTTTAC
>JAAWKM010000155.1 GCA_022797375.1 Lachnospiraceae bacterium | reverse complement strand
CTTATAACCAGGACTGTAATACACAAAATTAAAACAA
The DNA here is from genome assembly GCA_022797375.1 of Lachnospiraceae bacterium. GTDB lineage: Bacteria > Bacillota > Clostridia > Lachnospirales > Lachnospiraceae > Butyribacter. The sequence goes on along the minus strand of JAAWKM010000155.1, from coordinate 8,218 downwards.
TGGCAAAAAATGCAATTATTATAATTAAAATTATACGTTTCTTCTTTTTTTCCTTTTGTACATCTTCATGGAATATCTTTTCAACAGAAAGCAGTACGGCAGTATAACTTCCTATTTTCTGTTGTCCCTGCCCTTGCAAGCTTAAAAGAAGTTCCTGCAAACTGTCTAAAAATTCTTCATTTGTCTTTGTATTCTCATAAGCATCAAGAATTTCTATATCAGAAAGCCGTCCCCATAAATTGCTTGTAGCAAAAAGAAGCACTGAACCCTCTGTAAGCTTTATTTTTTTAGAAACCATCGGTTTTATGTGATGTTTTCTTCCTAAATATTCTGTAAGATTGTGGATTTCCGCCTGGTCTGGTTCTGCCCCTGCATCTTTATCAAGAAGCTGCTGGTATACCGTCTGTGTCCTGCTCGTTAATGTAAAAATATTTTCATATATTTCATACAGTTTTGTATTACCACAGATACCATAACGCATCCATGTATAATCTGTTACAAAAACTGTAAGGCTTGCTTTAAGTTTAAATCTGGTGCTATGTAAGAAAAGCTGTTTATTAGCATAGCGGATATATTCTGGTATACGTTTTAATGATGGTTTCCTGGCAAAAGCTGCAAGCACTGCCTGTACAGCAATCTTTGCACTATTCTCTTCTAATTCATTATCATAACTTTCAGCTATGGCAATACACATATAGTTTTCAAGCGGGGTACAGGCAATATATGTTTTTTCAATCTGGTCATTGCCCTTTTCTGATATAAAATCCATAACCAGCTTACTGTTTAACCTTCTCATAAAGCACCCTCAACTAATATAATAGTTGCATTTCCTGTTTCTTTACTGTTTTTTTCCATAATACCTTTAAGCATCTGTTGCGCTTTATCAAATGGATGCTGTTTTTTTTCAAGATATGAAATAACTTCCTTTTCTTTTAACGCTTCCCATGCCCCGTTAGAAAACATTCCTGCTGTCATCCGTCTGCCAAATCCAGCCTGTCCACTTCTTTCTTCAAGAATTTTATAATTCCTGCCATCATAAATGAAAAGCCTGTTATTTCCAACTGTATAATAAAACAGTTCTTTATCTTTTATAAATAACAGGCTTAATGATAAAGCAGGCACTTTTCCAATATATATAAACCTTCTGATTTCTTTTAATATGTATTCTGCAATATAATCAAAAAATCCTGTCACCCCTTCTTCTGGCCTGCTATAAAACTTTTGCACACATGCTTCTACTGCAAGTACTGCACATCTTCTTCCATTAATATGGTCTATAGAACCATCTGCCAGCACAGCAAATACACAATTCCTGTTCCTGTTTCCTACTGAAAAATAATTACTCTGGAAATAACAAGAACCTGCTGTCTGTGCATTACCAATTTTATATATATCCCGCATATCTATCCGTTCTCTTTCCAGTTAAATACAAAACCGCCATTTTCACCGCACAAGGGTACAAAAATAAAAATACTTTTACCTACTTTAATACGGTCTCCTGCTTCAAGCATATGGGATTCAAAAACAGCATCCCAGTTATCATCATCATCAAGTATATAAACAAGTCCTTGTGAATCACCTGGCAAAAGCATAGTACGGTTTTTCTCCGGGTCATAAACAAGGACTGCATGGTTTCTTAAACAGACTGTATCATCTCCTGTAATGCGTATTTCCATATCACTGGCACGCCCCAGAAAGTTTTTCTCTGCAATAATCCGGTAATCCCTGCCACGTGAAGGTCCTTCCAGGCAGACAAGCCAGCCAGTTACCGGTTTTAATACCTCTAAATCATTAAGATATACAATATCACTATACTTCCCTTGTGGGTCTTCTATGGCATTAGTGTTTTTATTTACAACAACATTACAATAAGGGCATATACTGCCATGCTTTTTTTCACTAAATAAATGGCCATTTTTACAACGTATCAGACTCATTCTGCTTCCTCCGGATATTTTTGTTTCATCGTAATTTTGCAGTTATCCACATAAATTATGTCCTGGCATGAAACCGGGTAAGGAATTTCTTCTTTAAGCCTGTAAATTACACTTTCCCCACCTTTTCTAATGCCTAATGGATGGCTGCCAGGAAAGGCTTCAAGATACCATATTCCTGAAACAAGGTTACAAACTCCGTAAATATACTTGTCATGTCTTGATCTGCCATAATCTTCTATAAAAACTTCTTTCCCGCCTGGCTTTCCTGTAATTATAAAAGACTTCCTGCCCTGTAATAAAAACCTGTTTCTTATTTTCCCATCACCAGTAACCACATATACTGTTTCATAGGGTGAAACCTGCTTCTTTTTATGGTAATGGAAAATTAAAACCATGATAATAGAAAACATGGCAGCCACAAAGAAAACAGACTGCACAAGAAAAATAAATATTATGCTCTTATTTGTTTTATCTGCTGTAGAAGGCAGCAAATAAAAACACAAATAAAAAATCTGGTATTCTTTCATTCCTGCTCCTAATTCCCAGAAAGGCGTACAAAACTGCACGCCTCCCCTGGTCACATCTGTAAACTTGTATTTTCCAGACTGGATAAGGTTCACAGATTACTCAATCACTACGCCATCAATCCTGTCTTTCTTTTGCTTTAACACCAAAGTAAAGCTTCCGTCTGTCTTTGTAAACTGTTCTTCATAAGAAACAACAAAAGCATGGGATAATTCATATTTCCTTGGTGCTGTTGCATGCTGGTACTCCACAGTTACTTTCTTATAGGCATCTGCACTTTCTGGTTTTACCAGTGCCCATGTTGCCATGCTCTTTGCAGCATCACGCATAAACAGCTTGTCTGCATCAAAAGAAACTTTTCCATGGATTACAAGCTCTGCTTCAATGTCAGAAGACCTTGCAAAAGAATCCTCTGGAATTTTAGAACTGAAAGAAACATCAATAATTTCCTCACTCAGTTCAGTTACGTCAGCGATTACTATTTTGTATGCCAAGATACATACCTCCTAACATAAGACTGGTGTAGCTTAGCTGTTACTATTCACAGCTATGCTGTTCATAATAACATATAGTGCTTCCAGCACTGGTTATGTACACATGTAACGCTTAGCTACATTGCCTGCGGGTTACTATATAGATAACATGAAGAAAATTTCCTTCATATACCTCTATCAAACTCCAGGAAATACCTGGTTAATCTGTATTAATCTGGAGTTCCATGTTTTCAGAAACACCTGCAAAATTAATTTCTATATTATATGTTGTATCATTGCAGTCACCCTTTTCAATACCATCACCCTCACGGAGTATTGAATTTACATAATTTGGTGAAAGCTGCCACTCCTTAACTTTTCCTCCAGATTCAAATATCCTGTCAATTCTTTCTTTTTTATAATCACTTGTCAGCGCGCCAATCATGCGGTAAAGATATGTACGTGTTGTTTCACGGAATATGCTTTCAAACCCGCCATTCTTACTTTCGTTCATACAACGTGATTTATATACAGTAACCAGGTTAATGGAATTACCATTTAACTGGTTTTTATCAGATGAAAATATAAATCCATATTTATGTTCATTAATTATATTTTTTGTTTCTGTTGTATACCCTGCAATCTCTTTTGGCATATTTGTTGTAACATAAAGTGCATTATCACCTGCTTCAATATCAAACCTTACACCAGGATACTCTTTTTTTACTTTACCTCCAAACCTCGCAGATAGAAAGTTCGGGCACTGGTATGCAGACACAATGCCTGCTGCTACATATGCAGCACCAATATATACACCATAAATCCAGAATTTCATAAAATCATCCCTGTCAGTTGAAAATTCCAGTTTCCCGTCCTCACTACGTACTGCTTTTGAGCCTAAAACTACACGGGATTTGTCACTTGGAATTACTGTGAAATTCGGCAGGCATGGAATTGCATATCTGCTATAATCCGCATTCTCCAAATCTTCTGTATTCTCCATATACTGGTCCATGCCATGTGTTGAAAGCTTTAAAAATGTTGTATCCTCACTTGCTTCAAAAGAGAAAAAGACCTGTATCCTGTAATCCTTAATCTCATCTAACAAAAGCTGTAAATCTGATACTGGTGTTGGCATAATGGAAGTACCTGTATAAATGTCACCTGTATACCCAAACTGCCTCATTGTATCTTCATCTATATCCATCTCACTGTCATCTGAATATTCAATATTTGGAACAATACCAAACCAGATAGTATTACTATAGTCTGATTTGTTATTTACTGTTTCAAGATATTTTTTAAGGTTATCAAGATTTTTTTCCTCTAAAATTTCTGCCATAGGGGCATTTACAACCAGCAAAGAAGGACGCATAAATGGTGTTTTTGGCTGGTACTGGTCAAAGAATGCCTTTACACTTAATATCCTCTCAATAAGAAGTTTTGCTGTACGTATAAAAGATTTCTGCCAGAGTGTATTTATCGCAGAATATTTATTATAAAGCTCAACTTTATCATTAATATCCATTGCCACCAGCTTGTCTGGTACTTTATCAGTAAATGCAGCAACAATTAATTCCTTTGACAGCGAAGCCTGGGAAGAATCCTCATCATATTCCTGGCCTACTGATGCATAAAGTGCCCTCATGCTTTCGTTATACTGCTCTTCAATAACAGAAACTGATAAATCTTTATAACTGATAGTTTCCTTTGCCGGCTGTGCTGTTACAGCAACTTCACCATTTGCAGTATTAGCAAGCTCTGTACTTTCTTTATTGCCTTTACCTCCATTATCCTCCAGAAGTGCAGCAGGATTATCCTTTACTTCAAGTGCAACAATTTCTGCATTACCATTAAATACAGGAAGTGCAGGGTTAAATTCTGTAACCCCTTTTTTGGCAGCACTTGCTACTGTATCTAAATTATCTTTAATCATGCCAAGCATTAAAGTAAGCTGTGAAGCTGTTTCATTATAGTATTTTTTTGTTTTATCCAGTTTTGATTTTAACTTTAGTACGGCATCCTGTTTAGCTGGTGAATCACTCTCAAACTCTGCATTTTTATTCTCTAAATATGTAATATCTTTTTTAAGTTTTTTAATTTCTTTTAAAGTCTTATGAGGTGCAAGCATCTCAGTTACTTTTTCATAGTTAAAAGAAGCATTAGTAGCACCAGATGCTTTCTTACTGTCCATAATTGAAATAAACATCTTTAAAAAAGTGTTATTACGGTCAATTACAATTTCTTTAACAAGAGGTTCTGGTATACCTGCCGGTTTTGTAAGTTCATAGACCATTCCTCTTTCCTGGTCAAAATAACTGTAAATTGTTGGCCTGAACTTTTTTAAAAACTCATCAAAATTATGTACTAAAAGGGCGTTATTAATTTCTGCCACTTTTTCATCTGTCAGGCTTTTAGAATTTTCATCTACATCTGACATAATATTAAACATATTAAAAACTTCCGGGTTCACAACATCAAACAAAATTGTCCGGTTTGTCTGCTCAATTATTCCCATACATCTCCTCCAGCTTATATTTCTTATTTTAATGATGCACTTAACTGTTATATTTTATAATTAAAGTTTTAAAATATATATTTATAATTAATTTATAACTTTTTAATTATTATATACAATATAATATTTAACTCTTAAGTATTTGTTTGCTCTATGGCTGTGATAATAATATCACAAAAAAATACATTTTTCTACACTTAAAACAGATAATAACCTAATTACGTCCAAATCGGTTAATTACAGCCTTTTATGCCATATTTTTCTATGTAATACAGAATAATTGATATAAAACATATGTAAAACATGGTAAACAGGTTATATTTAACCAATTTGGGCATAAAAAGTCCATTATGCATTTAGATGTAGAAATATCAAGTTTTTTATGTTAGTATCATGATATTTGTAACTATATGTCTTATAACACAAACATTAATAATATTCTTGTACATTAACAATATACTTGTATTTAAATACCGGGGAGGAGTATAAAATGGCATTTACAGGCAATAAACTACCTTTTAGCAGAAAACATAAAGAACCTTTACACTTAGTATCTGCTTTAAACGGAACTGTACCTGTTATTGGCAAAGTAACAGGTATGGAAGATAAAGGGAAATGTACTGTTGCTTTATCGGCAGCAGTCCCTGCATATGGCAATTTAGAAAGGTTAAGAAAAAAGCTGTCCATAATAGAGGCTTCCAGTCCAGAAAGAACTAGTGACATAAACGCACTAAAGGAGACAAAAAATACAGTAGAACTGTTTGAAAGACTGTATGGCAATGCCAGGACAGGGGCAAGCGGCCTGTCCCATGACAGGAAAATAAAAGACAATTTGCAGGATATAATAACCAGCTCGAAAATAACCAGCCTTAAAAATAAAACCAAAAAAAGCAAAACGCATGACTTAGGGGAGATATGGGAGAAAACAGTACCAATACTGCGTGTATGTACAGATGGCATAAAAACAAAATTAATGAAATATAATAATCTTTATAATGATAAAAAATGGCATAAAGACAAGACAGCCTGTTTTGAGGATTACATAAGTGCTGATGAAATCCCTTATATAGTTTTACCAGGCAAAGACATTAAAAAAAATGATAGATTCAAGTATTCACTAGGGGTAATTGTAAGGAAAAAGATAAATAAAAAGATAGATAAAAACGATGATTATTTATTTTGTGTCGTTGCAGAAACAGGACCAAACAAAATTGAAGCAGGAAGTCTCGAATCAAAAGACAAAAATGAAAAAATGAAAATCATAGAAAGAGAAAAGATGGTAGAAAACACACTTGGTGAAGTGTCAATTTATGCAGCCTGGATATTAAAAGGTGTGAATATGTCTTTAATAAAAACTACAAAAAGAAACACATTGGATGATAATTATAAGATTGGCGATAACAGCGTAGAAAAACCCGGCGTCGAATATAAAATAATAGTATTCGAAAAGTCAGCCCCTGTTTCTAACGGACATAGAGGCGGCTGGGATTATAAGCATTATCATAAAAATAATGAGAAAAATCATAAGAAAAATCATGAGAAAAATGCAAAAAAATTCAGGCAGCACATTGTAGAACAGGGAGAATATATACTAGAGATTTACAATAACAGCATTAAAGACGATAAAAAATCTAAAATCACTGGAAAATGTTTAAACCTAGAAAAACCCTCAACTGTCAAAAAAGCACTTAAAAAAATTACTGCTTTCTGCCTGCTTGCCCTTCTTTTTACAGGATGCCAGAAACCTGCTATAAAAGAAACAGAAAACATTGTTGTCAAAGAAGAAACAGCACAACCTGCCACAACAGCACCAGAAAAGCAAGAACCTGTACAAGCCAAAGAAAAAAAACTGTCAGAGATATATAACTGGGAAAACGCAAAAATTATGGATTCTGACTATAACCTGTATTTTGGTGAAGGACAGGTCTTACAAAACCAGGATTATGTCTTCTATCCTGAAGATGGATGCAAAATTGCCCGTATAAGCAAAGCAGACGGGGCTAAAAAGATTATATGCAGTTTCAGCCCTGTAAAAAAAGAATATATATCTATACATTACTGTCTTTCAGATGATGACAGGCTGTTTATTGAATATAACGGCAACGTTTATTCCTGTGGCTTTGATGGCACAAACCTGTATAAAATAATATCACTTAAAAAACTAAAAAAACAGGTTACTGCCATAGACCCTTATGTATGGTACTACGGATTAAAATTCCACCAGGGCAGCCTGTACCTGGCCATTGGAAATTTTATATGGAAATTAGACTTTAAAACAAAAAAAATCACAAAAATGTCAAAAGGGTACTCTGTGGCATGTTTCTGTGGTAACACATTATATTATATAGGTCCTAAAAATTCACTTTATAAAACAGATATACGTACAGGCAAAATCTCCCTTGTTAGAAAAAAAGAATGTGATGCCCTTACAGAAACAGACGGGAAACTTTATTATATGCATAACTTTAATATTTATATGTACAGTAAAGGGAAAAAGGATAAAAAAATATTCAGCTTTAAGAAAAAAATAAAAATTTCTAAATTAGACACCATAAACTCTGATTCAGGAAAAATTGCTGTCACTTACCTTGAAGACAGCAATTATTCAAGTATAAGCCGGAACCTGGCGCTGTCAAGTGTTGCCATATATGACACCAGGACTTCTGCTTTCAGTGAAATAAAAAACATAAAGGACATTACTTATTTGAGATACTTTGCTGGTGATATGCTGTTTTATTCCACTACATACCATTATGAAGAAAAAT
>JAAWKM010000154.1 GCA_022797375.1 Lachnospiraceae bacterium | reverse complement strand
TTTGTGGAGTGACAGCTTTCGCAGTCCAGTAAAAGATATATACATTCCTGCAAACAAGCTTGCGGAATGATATATCTTTTACTGGACTGTGAATAGTAATACATGTATAAAAATAAACACAAAACAAAACTTTAAATACTTGTAACTAGTAACTAGATATTGTAATATAAAAGCCACAGACACTTTTTAACACTTGTATTTTTTAATATTTTAAAACCGGAGGATAGTTTTGGGCAGTAAGAAATTATATGAAGAAAAACAACGGCATGGTACAGCAGAACTTCCTATAGGGCTTCACCAGATGGAATACCCTGATGGAACAGATGCAATTTTTTACCTGCACTGGCACCAGGAGTTTGAATTTCTTGTAGTAACTAAGGGCAATATAATATTTAATATAGAAGACAGGAAATATAACTTGTGTACTGGTGATGGCGTATTTATTAATTCTAATTTCCTGCACTCTGCAAAATCAGTAGAATGTAAAGAATGTGCATTTATTGCTGTAGATTTTTCATACCAGCTGTTACACGAAGACATACACAGCAGTTTCTCCAAGAAATACATTATTCCTGTCCTCCACGGCAAAAAAATATTTCCTGAATATATAAAGCATGGGGATGGCAGCTGGCAGGACATTGTATTGTCATGGCTTCTGGAGACTGGTTCATGCCCTGGTGAAGAAACTTCACCCTATGAACTAATGATAAAAAGCCGTATATTTGGAATCTGGGATTTAATGAATAAAAATTCTTCCAGAGCCAGCAAAGAGGGCCGGCTTGATTTAATGAATTCAGAACGGCTTGCCCCTGTTATAAAATATATTAAAGAAAACTATTCATATGATATTACGCTATCAGAACTTGCAGGGCTTCTCCCTATGAGCGAAGGACAGTTTTGCAGGGTTTTTAAACACACAATGAAACTCTCCCCTGTACAATACCTCATGAGGTACAGAATACTCCAAGGCTGCAGGCTGCTGCGTGATACTGATAAAAAAATAGGCGAGATTGCCAACCTCTCAGGCTTCAATAACATAAGCTACTTTAACAGGGTTTTCTTGCAGACAATAGGATGTACCCCTAAAGAATACAGGGCAATGAGGCTTGAATAAAAATCTTTAATTATGGAGGATTATTATGTTAAAAGAATATTTTGATTTACTGGAAGCTGTTAAAGCACAGAAAAATTTTAAAACTGTAATTTTTGATATGGACGGGCTTGTATTTGATACAGAAAGACTCTTTATGGAACAGCTTGCTGTAGTAATGAAGGAAAATGGCTACACACTTACACAGGATATATATAAACAGACTCTTGGCACATCTGGAAGCAAGCTTAAAAATATTATGTGTTCTTATTATGGTGATGACTATCCGTTTGAAGAATGTGGACATACTGCCCAGGAACGTGTCTGTATGGTTGCCGAAACCACCGGGCTTTCTGTAAAACCACAAATCAGGGAGCTTCTTATAATGCTTAAGGATAAAAATATCCCATGTACAATAGCTTCATCTACAAATTCTGAAATTGTTGCAAAATACTTAGAGCATGCTGGACTAACAGGATATTTCAGTAAAATTACAGGTGGTGAAATGGTCAAATATTCAAAACCTGAACCAGATATATTCTTAATGGCATGTGAAAAGCTGAAAACAGCGCCATATAAAGCACTTGTACTTGAAGACTCAGAAAATGGTGTTAAAGCAGCAGCAGCGGCAGGAATACCTGTAATATGTATTCCTGATTTAAAAGAACCAGCCAGTGAAATTCTTGACCTTGCAACAGCAGTTGTAAGAAGAAAATAATCACATACTATTCCTGCAATGCTTTAATATCTGGTTACATGACAATATCCCAATAAAGAGCATTACAGTTATTGCTAATACTGTAATACTAAATATTGCCAGGCCAGCAGAAACTCCTGTTATAACAAGCTGGCGCAGGCATATTATTGCCAGCATAAATATAATAAAAAATGCTATTGCCCCATATGCCCTTAATGTAACTATATGGGAACGTAACCATGTTTTGTACTCTGTTTGCATCTGGTTATTATCATTATAACTGCTGATGGAAATTTTTTGCCTTAAAAGAAATGTCTTAAGCGAAGATTGTATATACTCCGAAACTGCCCTGTCTGTTTCCTGGACTTTATGTAACATTATTGCATAGCATATTGCTACAAATGGAGCAGAATTACTGCTGTATATAACATTATGTATACCCGAAACTGAGAGCATGGCTGCTGCAGCTATAAATATCTGGAATAAAGATAAATGCAAAGACAAGTAATTTTCTTTACCCAGGTATAAAAACATGGCTGATAATACTACTATAATAGCTGATATAAAATAACAGGAAATATTAAATATGGATATTCTTTTTTTTACACTTCCTTTACATGAATAAAGAATTTTTCTTGTGTAAAACTGTATAAATGCATTACAGACAATTACAACTGCAAAGAATATAACTGGCAAAGACATAGGGATTTTTACAGTAAATGCTTCTTTATTAATACCTGTTAAATACAGAAACAGGCATTTAATAGTGCCCCAGATAAGCAGGAAATAGAAAAAACTAGTGGCCTGGCTCAGAATATAATATATAAAAAATAAAGGCTGGCGCTGCCTGAGCATATCTTTAGTGTAACGTGCGAGGCTGCTGCCAGCAAACTTGTTTATAGGTATATTATATTTTTCTGCATTACTAAAACGCACATGTTCCATCTGCAATGTGCCCTTTATATCTTCTTCTGTAATAAACCCTTCTGCCTCTTCCCTGAAGTTCTTTTCAAACTGTTTATAAACAGTTTCATATTTATTGTCCATAATAATTTCCCATGCCTCCAAATAATATTACTGTGTTCTAATATAGCACAAAACAGGCAGTTTATACAAGCCCCGCCCACCGCATATGGTGTATGCCATATATAAATGTAGTGGAAGGGCTTATGGGTATACTAAAAATAAAATTCTATTTTTTCATAAAGGATTTTAAAAATTCAAACTGCTTCATCTGGGCAGGTGAGAGTTCCGCCAGAAACAGTTGTGAAAGCAATTCATTTTCCTGGCTTGTAAATGAAATGTTTTCCTGTTTTAACTTCATATTCCAGTTCGTAACTACAGGAAGCGCATCATTCATATTCTTTCCTTTGAGTGAATTAAATAACTCTTCTACTTTCTGCCGCTTTATTTCATCCATGCCAAGAAAGGCAGGGCTGTTCCTCCAATTTTCCAATCTGGTCTCCTTTCTGCATTAAAATATGCATTATGTTATGAATTTCCCATTATTCCCTGAAGCTGTTCAAAAGCTGATTTCTGTTCAGGTGGAAGCTGTGACATAAGAAACTCCATCATAAAATTCCCACCTGGTGTATTATTCTTATTCAAGTTGCTGCTTATCGAACCAAGCCCGTTAATAAGCTGGAATAATATACTTAATGGCGTAGTGCTGTTATTACTTATCTCAGATGCCTCTAGCATATCAGGGTGTGAATGTGCGAAATCCCTGTAACTTTTGAAAAGCTTATCTGCATGTATAAAATTAAGCAGGACCTGTATGGTTTCTGATTCTTTTTTTGTACAGAATTGTTTTATATTCATAAGCATTGCTTCCGGATCAGGCATAAATGGTGCCCTGCTTTCTTCCCCCTCAATATCACATCCTTCCAGTTCTGCTGATGGCGGCTGCATTGCAAGGTTGACAAGTGAATTTGCCTGTAATAGTATCTCCATTGCATGTCTGTTTTCAGGTGGTACATATGGAAGTGCCGCCCTTAACATCTCCATATGGCGTTCACGTTCGTTTGGTATTGGCATAAAGACCTCCTTAAAAATGATTTCTGCTATAATCTATGTTATTTACCAGGCATTTATTACTGTAATAACAATAATAAAGATGATAATAACAAAAAACAGGCACATAAGAAAACTATGTGCCTGTTTTATTTATTCATTGCATACTGCATTGAAGCCTTATTTTAATATTTTCCAATATCCCCGTCAAGTGAAATAATCTGTTCATTATAGCTGTTGTCTGTATAACTGTCAACAGAATAATTTGATACAGGTATTTCATTTCTAGGTGTAACAGGTATACTGTTAACAATATTTCCACCTAAACCTGCTTTAAGTTTGTATTGTGACATCTGGTTTCTGAGGTTCATAGCCTGGTTTGAAAGTTCTTCACTTGCTGATGCGCATTGCTCACTTGTAGCTGAGTTTGTCTGCACAACTGTAGAAACCTGGCCTATTGCCTGGTCAATCTGCGAAACAGCAGTTGCCTGGTCATTGGAAGATATTGCAATATTATTAATTATGCCTGCAACCTCTTCAATAGAAGCCACAATCCTGTCAAGCGCTTCCGCTGTTTCAGAAGCAAGCTGCCTTCCGTTTCCTACTTTGCGTATAGAATCTTCAATCATTTCTGCAGTCTCACTTGCAGCAGAACCACACTTTGCAGCAAGGTTCCTTACTTCCTCTGCAACAACTGCAAAACCTTTTCCATGTACACCTGCACGGGCTGCCTCAACAGCTGCATTTAATGCAAGTATATTAGTCTGGAATGCAATGTCATCAATAGTTTTAATAATCTTGGAGATTGTTTCAGAAGAATCATTAATGTCATTCATTGCACCAGTTAATGACTTCATCTGTCCATTTCCATCTTCTGCCATATTCTTTACTGTATTAACAAGGTCATTGGCTGTAGTTGCCTCAGAAGCATTCTTCTTTGTCTTCTCTGCAATCTCATTAATTGAAGCTGTTACCTGCTGTAATGCACTTGCCTGTTCAGTTGAACCCTGTGCAAGAGCCTGGCTGGCATTAGCAACCTGTTCAGCCCCGATTGTTACCTGCATTGTAGATTCCTGTACACTTCCAAGTGCCTTGTTATTATTATCAACAAGCCTCTGTAATGCTTTGCCAAGAAGGTCTTTTTCACTTCTTGGTGTTACATCAATAGTCAGGTCACCTTTTGATATAGCATCCGCAACTGCTGCCTGTGCTTTAATAGTTTCTACCATATTGCCAAAGGCATCCATCAGCTCACCAAGGTCATCATCATGCATCTTGGTGCAGTCTGTATCTACATCACCAACAGACAGCTTTTTGGCTGCTGCTGAAAGTTTTGAAACAGGTCCTGTAATAGTTCTTGTAATAGAAAAACAGAGTGCCATCATAACAATAATACATACTACACAGATTGCAATAAGTACAAATGCCAGTACTTTTACAGTAGTGTCGATTCTTACAGATTCTTCATTTGCTTCTTCGACCATGTTATCAATTATCTTATTAAATACCTCGCTTGCCTCCTCAGCAATGGCCATACTGTTGTTCTGGATTTCATCTTCTGCTGCTGTAATATCTTTGGAATTGACAAAGGAAATTACAACATTTGTAGACTCTTTAAACCTGTTAATACAGTCAACAATATTTCCAAATTCCTGTTGTATATTATCGCTATACTGGTCAAGATATACCCTGAAAGTTTCAAAATTTTCATCTATTACTGAAAACTCTTCATTAATTAAATTAATTGCTTCCTGCTGTTTCTCTGGTATATCTTTATATATGCCTGTCATGTTACGTACATTTGTCCTTATCTGGTTAAAAAGTGAAAATGTATCACTCAATGCCACTTCACGGTCAGCATAAACAACGTAACGCCTTATACGTTCCGAATTTGTAGTCTGGAGGATTTGGATACTTGCTATGGCGATAATCACTGTAAACAACAGTGCAACACCGCCAAACGTTAACAACTTGCTTCTGACTGACATGTCACTAAACTTAAATCTTTTCTTCATGTTAGATGCCTCCATTTTATTTCTGTTTTTACTCATCTTTTTCCCCCCTGTTAATCCCTATTGTTCTTCTTCCTGGCTCTCTTCTCCAGGCATATCTATAGCTGCATCCTCAATAAGCCTTTCTGGGTCAAGCAGCAGCTTCACTGTATTTCCTGTCTTAGCAAGGCCATATACATATTTATTCTGTTCTTTTCCTTTATGTCCAAGCGTTGGAGGCGGCATAATATCACTGTCCATTATTGTATCAACTTCTGCTATCTCTTCAACAATAAGCCCAATAGTAGTAGATTTCACATTAATGACAATAATACATGTCCTGTCAGTATAATCCTTCTGGCTCATCTCAAACCTTACACGGACATCAATAACAGGAATAATCTTGCCCCGGAGGTTAAGAAGCCCCTTTATGTAATCTTCTGCTTCAGGTATAGCTGTAATAGGCTGCATTACAATAATCTCATTAACATAACTTATGCTTATGCCATAATATTCATTACCTGTCCGGAAGGTCATAAACTTCCCTTTCTGGGTATCCTCCTCCAGCACCTCTTCCAAAACTTCCTCTGCCATTATATATTAACTCCTTTCTTAGTTATGCACTATTCCACTGCATACTCTTTACAAAGCAGCCCGTTCATAATTAGAATTTATATCTGCCTGCTTTTTGTGGAAGATGTTCTGGTTTTAATCTGCTTTACCCACACAGAAACAATACCAGAAGCATTATATCTGCCAGTGGTGTTTATAGCGGGTACAGCCGCATAAATATAAATTCTCCTTTCCCGTTTCATTATTACCTGGATACTATATTCCAGGTTTATTTTTTTTGTGGTTTTACCACTTTCAATTATAATTCTAATATCTTTGTTTGTCAATATTGCCAATAATTTTTACACAAAATGCCACTGTCTTGTTTACTGTACACACAATGCCATAGATGCAAATCTTATTTTAATGGTTATCACATATTATTATTTAAAATCTTGCTTGTATCAAACTTCTTTATATAGCCAACAAGCTCTTCTGATACACTAACAACCTGTTTAGTCATATTGGTACAATTTCCAACCATCTCCTGAAGGCCTGCAACATTATCTGATGTAAGGTCCGCCTGCTCTGCATTTTCTTCTGCAGATGTGGTCATCTCATCTGCGCTGTTCTCAATTAATACTTTATGCCCATCTAAATCTGTTATTTCAGAATCAATGCACCTGATTGCTTCTGTTGTCCTGGCAAGCTCTGAATTAAGGGACTTAAATATATTTTCTGTTTCTTCTACCTTTTTACTCTGTTCCTTAAATGATTCTGAAACATGTTCTGTAATTTCAACGCTGATATCAGAATTTGCAATTAATTCATTAACAATATGGTTAATCTGCTCTGTGGATTCCTTTGACTGGTCTGCCAGTATCCTGATTTCTTCAGCTACAACTGCAAATCCTTTGCCATGTTCACCAGCCCTTGCTGCCTCAATGCTTGCATTTAATGCAAGCAGGTTTGTCTGGTTTGAAATATCAGCAATAATTCCTGTGGCTGTGCGTATCTGCTGTGCGGATTTATTAGTACGGTCTGTCTGGCTTTTAACCTCTTCAATAGCAATGCCGCTTTCCCTGTTGATGCTTGTAAGTTCATCCATAATACGCCCTGCATCATTCTGGCAGCTTTCAATTACTTCTGTACTTTTAGACAAATCCTTAATACTCCGGTTAATATTTTCAATTGCCATGCTTATGGCATCAATTTTATCCTTCATATCATGTATATTGTTTACCTGTGATATTGTATTGCTTGTAATGGTACTTACATTTCCAGATGTATCCTGCATTGAATGCTCCATTTCATTGAATGTACTTTCAAATTCAGCTGACACATGTTCAAGGTTTCCTATGGCGGCTTTTATGGCCTTAATAATATCTGCAAAACCAGTAACAGTAGTATTTGCAGTACGCACCATATCACCTATGCCATCATTGCGGCTTGCAAGTTTATGTATTTTCTGAAGCATTTTATTATCTGTAGTTTTTTGTGCATTATTTCCAACAAATACTGAAATAAGCGGATTTAAAAACGACCATAATGCTACAATAAGTGCTGATGAAATTGCAACCAGGATAACAGCTGTAAGAATTACAGATGTTAAAATGCTGATTATGCCTTTTGATAACAGCACTAGTATAATTAACTGCATAACAAGCAATGGTGCAAAAAGAATAGATGCTGTTACAATAATTTTGTTTCTGATGCTCTTCTCCTTCATTCCATAACTCCCCTCTGTCCAGCCAGAATAAGCTGGTAAAATTATACAATATGTCCCGTATATATTGTATTAGTTATATTTACTATATTTATTATATAATTTTTGTACTTTATGTCAAGTAAGCATAAAAAAGAAAACACGTCCGTTTCATAAAATTTCCAGCTATTCTGTGATGGCAAAGGGACGCAGGGTTTCTGTGCCAAGACTTGTATTTTCCATTCCAGAGCACGCTTCC
>JAAWKM010000153.1 GCA_022797375.1 Lachnospiraceae bacterium | reverse complement strand
GGTGGGAAAGATGAACCATAAGTTTGACTATGAAATATAATAATGATATAATTTTATAGTTAGCGTATTGTTGGTGTGGTGCATAATATTTTACATTGCATTGCACAAGGAAAGAATGAGGGGATTTATGAACCATAAAGTTAAGCTTAAGGGTATTTTAAAGTTACTTTTAAGATGGCCTGTAGTGCTTAGTGTTCTGTTTGCCGCAATGGATGTCCAGTTATTTTTATATAATATTAAAGCAGGTTTAACCGGGCTTTTTTACCTTGCTGTATACATAATTGTGTGTGTAGTAATTATAATTGTAGGTAAAAGGCGTTTGCCAAGTGAGCTTATTGAATTTGCAGTTAATTATGGACAGCTCCAGATGGAGATAGTTGAAAACCTGGCAGTCCCATATGCTATTTTAAATGAGGATGGACATCTTTTATGGGGAAATGAGGAATTTATTAAAGTAATTGTTAATAAAAAGGCAGCAAGGCGGAATATAAGCAATATTTTCCCGGAAATAACAGCAGAAAAACTGCCACATGATTATGACCTGAAAGCCGTACATGTTAAATTTAAGGACAGATATTACAGGGCAGATATGCGCCTGGTAGTTTCTGAGGAAATGAAGGAACTGGAGGTACACAGTGATATAAACCAGCTGGTTGATTATAATACAATTATTTCACTGTTCCTGCATGATGAAACTGACATGATGGAGCTGGAACAGAAAAGGGAAGAGGAAAACCTTGTAGCAGGGCTTTTGTATATTGATAATTATGATGAACTTATTGACAGCATAGATGAAGTGCGCCAGTCACTTATGACAGCCCTTATTGATAGAAAAATAAATAAATATATGCAAGGCATTGATGCTATTTCCAAAAAGATTGAGAAAGATAAAATTTTCTTTGTATTTAAGCAGTGTTACCTTCCTGGGCTGAAATCAGGCAGGTTTTCAATACTGGAAGAAGTAAGGAATATAAGTATAGGAAATGGCCAGATAGCAACTATAAGTATAGGCATTGGTGTTGGAAAAGAAACTTTTGCCGCACGTTATGATCTGGCAAGGGCAGCTATTGACCTTGCGCTTGGGCGTGGCGGTGACCAGGCAGTTATTAAGAGTGACGGACAGGAACTGTTCTTTGGTGGCAAAAGTGTGCAGGTGGAAAGGAATACACGTGTTAAAGCCCGTGTTAAGGCCCATGCATTAAAGGAACTTATTGAAGGTAAAGAGCGGGTTGTTGTAATGGGGCATTCCATAAGTGATGTTGATGCATTTGGGGCATCTGTAGGAATTTACCGCATTGCACGCACACTGAACAGAAAAGCACATATTGTGCTTGGTGATACTGATTCATCAGTACATGCAATAAAAGAAAGGTTTTATACAAAAGAATATGAAGATGATATGATAATAAGCGGACAGATGGCAATGGACCTGGTTGATGAAAGCACAGTGCTTGTTATTGTTGATGTAAACAGGGGGAGTTATACAGAATGTCCTGCACTTATTGATATGGCACAGACGGTTGTTGTAATAGACCACCACCGGCAAGCGGGTGATGCAGTTGATAAGGCTGTTCTTTTTTATATTGAACCTTATGCTTCTTCTGCATGTGAGATGGTTGCAGAAATACTTCAATATATTGGAAACGGGCTTAAATTAAGACCTGCTGAGGCAGAGGCTATGTATGCTGGCATTATGATTGATACAAATTATTTTTCAAACAGGACAGGTGTAAGGACATTTGAAGCAATGGCATATCTTAGAAGAAGCGGGGCAGATTCCGTAAGGGTAAGGAAAGTTTTCCGTGAAGATTTAAAAGAATATAAGATTCGTGCTGCTGCAATACAGGATACAGAACTTTATAAAGATGTATATGCGATAGCTGAAAGCCAGTCAGAAGGTGTGGAATCACCAACTGTTGTGGCTTCTAAAATTGCTAATTCGCTTCTTGACATAAATGGTGTAAAAGCGTCTTTTGTGCTTACAAAATATAAAGGTAAGATTTATATAAGTGCCCGTTCCATAGATGAGGTAAATGTACAGCTTATGATGGAAAGAATTGGTGGTGGAGGGCATATTAATATGGCAGGAGCACAGCTTAAAGATACAAGTATGGAAGAGGCAAAAGGAATTATAAGAAAACAGATTGAAAATATGATTGAGGAAGGAGAAATATAAAATGGAAGTAATTTTATTAGAAGATGTAAAATCACTTGGCAAGAAGGGTGAAATTGTAAAAGTAAGTGATGGTTATGCAAGAAATTATATTTTAAAGAAAAATCTTGGCAGGGAAGCAACAGCAAAGAACCTGAATGAATTAAAGCTGCAGAAACAGCATGAAGAGAAAGTTGCACAGGAAAAACTGGATGAGGCAAGGGCATTTGCTGATGAATTAAAGGATAAGTCTGTAAAAGTTTCAATTAAAACAGGCTCAGGAGGAAGGAGCTTTGGTTCTGTTTCAACAAAGGAGATTGCCGTTGCTATAAAGGAACAGCTTGGATATGACATTGATAAAAAGAAGATGACACTTGATGTACCAGTAAAAAGCCCAGGAACGTATAACCTTGCTATTAAACTCCATACAAAGGTTACAGGTGAACTTAAGGTAGTTGTCCAGGAGGCATAAATTTTGTTATAATGTTATCATAACGTTACTATTCACAGTCCAGTAAAAGATATATCATTCCGCAAGCTTGCTTGCAGGAATGTATATATCTTTTACTGGACTGCGAAAGCTGTCACCCCACAAAGCCTCAGACAACAGACACCGTTTTTGTGGCTGTTAGCTGCTGTTTTTGCAGCGGTCTGTGGCTTGTCCTGTGGAGTGGCTGTGAATAGTAACATCATAACATAAAATGCCTTTGGCCAGATGGAGGATTACAATGCAGGAGGAAGCAATAAAGAGGATACCACCACATAATGTAGAAGCAGAACGTGCAGTAATTGGTTCTATGATTATGGATTCTGATGCTATACTTGCCGCCCTGGAAATGCTGTCAGCAGAAGATTTTTACCAGGGGCAGTATGGTATAATATTTGATGCACTCGCGGAAATGTATAAATCAGGAGTTGGGGCAGACCTTGTTACCCTCCAGGATAAGCTGCGGGAAAAGGAAGTACCACCAGAACTGTCAAGTGTAGAGTTTATAGGCGGGCTTATAGGGAGTGTGCCGACATCTGCCAATATAAGGCATTATGCTGCAATAGTACATGATAAGGCCATGTTAAGGAGGCTTATACAAGTAACTGAGCGTATAAGCAATAATTGTTATATGGACAGGCAGCCTGCTGGTGATATAATTGATGAAGCAGAGAAAAACATATTTGATGTGTTACAGAAACGTGGCGGAAGTGAATTTGAGCCTATACGCGATATAGTGCTCAGGACACTTGACAGCATTGAAAAGGCCGCAAAGCAGAAAGGCCATATTACAGGTCTTGAAACAGGCTTCCGTGACCTTGATTATAAAACAGCAGGGTTACAGAAATCTGACCTTATACTTATTGCAGCAAGGCCTGCTATGGGTAAAACTGCATTTGTGCTTAATATTGCAGAATATATGTCATTGCACAGCAAGAGCACTATAGCAATATTTAGTCTTGAAATGAGCAAGGAACAGCTTGTTAAGCGTATGCTTTCCATGAATTCACATGTTGATTCACAGAAGATAAGGACTGGTGACTTAGAGGATGAGGACTGGGACAAACTTGTAGGAAGTGTGCGTAAAATTGGTAATTCAAATCTTGTAATAGATGACACTTCTGGGATAACTGCCCAGGAACTGCGTTCAAAGTGCCGCAGGCTTAAAATTGAAAAGGGGCTTGACCTTGTAATAATAGATTATTTGCAGCTTATGCAGGGTTCAGGCAAGAGAAAAGGTGAGAACAGGCAGCAGGAAATATCAGATATATCACGTGCACTTAAAGTAATGGCAAGAGAGCTGGATGTGCCAGTTATAGCACTGTCACAGCTTTCGCGTGCAGTTGAGCAAAGACCTGATAAAAAACCATTACTGTCAGATTTACGTGAATCTGGTGCTA
This sequence comes from Lachnospiraceae bacterium, assembly GCA_022797375.1. GTDB lineage: Bacteria > Bacillota > Clostridia > Lachnospirales > Lachnospiraceae > Butyribacter. The sequence continues at coordinate 4,302 of JAAWKM010000153.1, read as the reverse complement.
TTGAACAGGATGCAGACATGGTAATGTTTTTATACAGGGATGAGTATTACAATCCTGATACAGAGGAAAAGGGTGTGGCAGAGGTAATTATCGCAAAACAGAGAAGCGGGCCTACTGGTTCAGTAAAACTTGCATGGCTGTCACAGTTTACTAAATTTGGAAATCTGGAAATTTCTGCGGTATAGCAGCCAGATGGCATAAGCAGGCCATTGTGGATATATCTTTTCAGGACCAGGTCTGCCAGATTTGAAAAAATTTTACGAATATGGAAAATCTTTCTTGATTTAAGTGTGAGAAGTGTATAAAATAAGATATAAGATATTTTAGGATTAGCAGTCTGTACTGCTAAAATATTTAATTAAGTGTTGTTATTAATACAACGGAACGGAGGAATTATGGCAAACCAGGTGAAGTTTGAATATTCATTGGCACGTAATGTAATCTCAGATGATGAGATTAAGTCCATGGAGAAAATTGTAAGTGATGCAAAAGAGGTTCTTTTAAGCAGAAACGGGGCAGGTAATGATTTCTTAGGATGGATTGACCTTCCTGTTGCGTATGATGTAGAAGAGTTTGGACGTATTAAAAAAGCTGCTGAAAAAATCCAGTCCGATTCAGAAGTCCTTCTTGTAATCGGTATTGGTGGTTCTTACCTTGGCGCAAGGGCTGCAATTGAATTTTTAAGGCATAGTTTCTATAATAGTGTAAGCAGTGAAATCCGTAAGACTCCTGAAATTTATTATTGTGGCAATAACCTGAGCGGGACATATCTCTCACAGCTTATTGACGTAATTGGTGACAGGGACTTTTCTGTAAATGTTATCAGCAAGTCTGGTACAACAACAGAGCCAGCAGTAGCTTTCCGTATTTTTAAGAAGATGCTTGAAAAGAAATATGGCAAAGAGGGTGCGGCAAAGAGGATTTATGCTACAACTGATAAGGAAAGGGGAGCTTTAAAGAGCCTTGCTACAGAAGAAGGATATGAGACATTCGTAGTACCTGATGATGTAGGGGGACGTTTCTCTGTACTTACAGCAGTAGGACTGCTTCCAATCGCTGTAAGCGGCGCAGATATTTCAAAACTTATGGAGGGCGCTGCTTCAATGAGGGAAGTCTGCTTAAATAAAGGATTTGCAGAAAATGAAGCACTTAAGTATGCAGCAATAAGAAATATTCTTCTGCGTAAGGGCAAGAGCGTGGAAATTCTTTGTAACTATGAACCAGTGTTCCATTATATAGCAGAGTGGTGGAAACAGCTTTATGGTGAGAGTGAAGGAAAAGACCAGAAAGGTATTTTCCCAGCATCTGTAGACCTTACAACAGACCTTCATTCTATGGGACAGTTTATCCAGGATGGAAGCCGTATAATGTTTGAAACAGTTATGGAACTTGAAAAACCTTCATTTGACATAACACTTGAAGAAGAACCGGCAGACCTTGACGGGCTTAACTATCTTAAAGGCAAGACACTTGATTTTATTAATAAAAATGCTATGAAAGGTACACAGCTTGCACATACAGATGGAAATGTTCCAAACCTGTCAATAAAGGTTCCAGAGCAGAATGAGTTTTATCTTGGGCAGTTATTCTATTTCTATGAATTTGCATGTGGTGTCAGTGGCTATGTGCTTGGGGTTAATCCATTTAACCAGCCTGGTGTTGAAAGCTATAAGAAAAATATGTTTGCACTTCTTGGCAAGCCAGGATTTGAAGAGCAGAGGAAAGAGCTTATGAAGAGGCTGTAATTAATACAGACGGAATAGTGAAAAATAAAATGACAGATAAGGCATACGGCCTGGACATGTTCCGGGTGTGTTATGTCTTATTAAGGCAATGCAGGGCATTGCCTTTTTTCCTGGCAGGAGGGTTTATATATGGCATACAGGAAAGCACTTACATTTAGTTATGATGATGGTATAGAACAGGACAGAAAGCTTGTGGATATTTTTAACCATTATGGCATGAAAGCAACGTTTAACTTAAATACGGGGATACAGTCTAATGAGAGCTGTTTTGAGATAAATGGTGTACATATACAGCGCATGGAACAGGAAGGCTTAAACCAGCTTTATAAAGGGCATGAAATTGCTGTGCATGGGTTAAGGCATATAGCCCCAGACAGTTTAGGGCAAGAGGAATACAAACAGGAATTTATTACAGATGCGGAAAATATTGAGAAGCTTTATGGAAAGTATCCTGTGGGTATGGCATATGCCTATGGTGTTTTTAATGATGAAGTTATTGGATATCTTAGGAGTGCTGGTTTTAAATACGGAAGGACAGTTGGCACTACCCATAGTTTTGATATACCACAAGAGCCATTAAAGCTTGAAAGCACATGCCATCATAATGATGAAATGCTTTTCGCACTGGCAGAGAAATTTCTTGAGGCAGAACCAGCAGAAAATGAACAGCTTTTATTTTATATATGGGGACATAGCTATGAGTTTGATGTTAATAATAACTGGGAACGCATAGAGAAATTATGCCAGATGTTAGGAGGCAGGGATGATATATTTTATGGTACTAATTCACAGTGCCTGCTTGAAAAATGGAATTAGATTTTTGTATTAAAATATATGTGGCTGTTACACTTTTATAGTGTAACAGCCACATATTGTTTACCAGTATGTTTCCAGCAGAAAGTGTTCATGGATTTTTGGGGATTATTTAAAAAGGCTTACAGCATTTTTAATTTCTTTGCGCGCAGAGCTCCGTTTAAGGTCTGCATAGTCAAAGAATATAAATCCATCTACTTCGCCAGTGTTCCGTGAATATTTTATCTGGCGTTTTAATATTGTATTGCTTTTAGCCCAGCTTTTATCACCTATAAGGCTGGCCTCTTTGCTGCTTATTCCTGCCCTGTAAGCGGCAAGCCCTGTATATAGTTTTACATTTTTATGTCTTGGTACAGCAGTCCAGGTTTTTAAAGTCTTTTTAAACGGGCATGATGGATGCTTAAAAGACCAGTATATTTGTGGACATATATAATCAATATACCCAGTGCTGCCCATCCATTTTTTAACATCACAATAATAATTATTTTTAAGGTAGAGATTATCAATGTTACCAGCAGGGCTTATTCCAAATATACAGTTTTTATCTAAATTTTTTACTGCTGAATAAACATTTTGAATAAGTTTTGTTACATTATTACGGCGCCATGCTACTATGCTTAGCGGGGTCTTGCCATTTTTTCTGCTATTTTTGGCATATACGTTGTATTCCTTTGCGTCAAAATTCTTCTTATATGATGTGCCAAGATTAGGGTAAAAGTAATCATCAAAATGTATGCCATCAACATCATAGTTTTTAACAATTTCTTTTACACCATTAATTATAAGGTTCTGGACAGAAGATTTTGATGGGTTAAAATAAAGCTGGCCTCCATAATTTAAAACATTGCGCCTGAGTGATGGTGATTTTGAGTTGCGCCATTTGTATGCATATGAAGACTTTGCAAGTGCTGAGTTGCTTGTGGTGTCTTTAGTTATACGGTATGGGTTAATCCATGCATGGATTTTTAAACCACGTTTATGGGCTTCTGTCACCATAATTGAAAGCGGGTCAAAACCAGGGCTTTTTCCAATTTTACCAGATGAATATTTAGACCACGGGAAATATTTAGAATTATACATAGCGTCAGAAAACATTCTCACATGGACAAATACAGTATTAAAGTTATTTTCTTTACATTTATCAAACATTTCTGTTGCCTGGCGTGTAAAGGAAGCCCTTGTATAGCCTTTCACATTGTAGTCAAGGAAGGAAATCCATACCCCGTGAAGTTCCCCGGATGGGGAAGATTTAATATTAGAGCTGCCAGGGTCAATTGTACTGTCTTCCTTGTCTGTACCAGTTGTATTATCTGTACTGCCAATGGCAGAAGAAGAAACTGGATTATCTGGTGTACCCGTTTCTTCTAAGGCTTTTGCACTATTGGAATGGTTATAGACACATAGTGTAAAAACAGCACAGGACATAAGTATTAATGAAGTTAAAACTGGAAGAAAGAAGCTTTTCTTTTTAACAGTTTTATAGTTATTTTTTTCCATAAGAATCCTCCATGCCGGTTTTGGTGGTTTACTTCCTGCATTATTTGTCCAGTATATTTTATAAACAGTATATGCAGCTTATTGGTAATTATAAGTAACAGTTCAGCCTTCCATAAAAAATGCGAAGATTTTTGACATGCTTTTCGTTAAAAATATGAGTTTTACAGTGCCATTTTGCACTTTTTTTGTGCAAAATGTGTACATAACCAGTGCTGAAAGCACTGCTATGTTACTATTAAGCCGTAAG
>JAAWKM010000152.1 GCA_022797375.1 Lachnospiraceae bacterium | reverse complement strand
TTCGGTGCCATTTTGCACGTTTTTTGTGCAAAATGTGTACATAACCAGTGCTGAAAGCACTGCTAGTTACTATGAACAGCGTAGCTGTGAATAGTAACTACTCACAATCTTCTTCTGTATAACCACTTATATCTATAATATATTTAAAACGCCTTGCAAGCGCAGGTGCAAACTTAAACAACTGGTCAAGTGTATTTCCATTATCTGCCAGTATTACAACAAAATCACCATAGTATTCATCCATTATTTCAAATATACTTGCAATAGTAGGAATCATTAAATCTGCTGCATCATCAATAAGCAGGCAGTTACCCTTAAGCTGGCTTTTAAATTCTGCTAAGTCCATTTTATTAAGGGTCTTGGCACTTATCCGGGCAATACGCCCTGTACTCATATAGCCAGTTGCTTTCATTACCTTTACAATCCTTTTAGACAGGCCTGTTATTAAATCAAATGTATTTCCTACAAATACAAAATGTGACGGGTCTGGTTCACCACCAATTAATGTAAGGATATCCCCAAATGAAGTATGTAATGCCCTTGTAGTCGGCAAATCATCATCTGAAAGTTTTTCCTCTTCTATATTCCTGCTGGTATCTTCCTGTGCTGGTATTTCTGCCTCTTCTAAAGGTTCTTGCAAATATTCTGTTTCTTCCCCATATTCCATATTTACAGATTCCTGCATTTCTGTTTCTTCGTGTGAGTCTGCTAATCCCTCTATATCTTCCCCGGATGTTGTACCAGGAACAGTCGTTTCAATGGCAGTTTCTTTAATTGCTTCTTCTTGTGCTTCCATTTCCGTACTGTTTTCTTCCTGGCTGCCGTTTTCCTCATTTTGTACAATATTGGCAGCATGTTTCTTTTCTATTTCTGCCAGCATTCTTTCTGCTTCTTCTGCCTTTTTTCTTGCCTCCTCTACTATTGCCCTTGCTTCCTCTGCTTTAAGCAGTGCCTCCTCATGTGCCCTTTTCGCCTCTATCTCTGCCAGTTCTATTTCTTCCTTGCTTACCAGTATGCTGTTATCTTCAATTTCAGAAATTCCATTGCTTAAAGTACCAGCTTCCTGTTCTGTATCTTCCTGCTCTTTTCCTGCAATATTTTCTTCTGGCAGCACAGGTTCTTTCCCTGCCTGGTTAACTGCTTCATTTATAGGTTCTTGTATGCCATCCATAACTCCAGTGTCATCTTCTTTTATCTCTGGCACAATATTCTTCTCTTCTGTTTCTTCATATCCCGCAGAAGGCAGGTTTTTATTTTCATCACTCTTTACTGCCTTAGTCATCCGTTCAATTACTTTAGTTGCATCCCTTTTTAAAGGTCTGCGGCTGCTTACAACTTTAACTTCCTTTTCCTTTAACTGTTCTTTATACCCAGCTTCCTTTAACTGTCCTTTATGTTCAGCTTCATATATTGCAGAAATTTCTCTGGACAGGTCCTGTGTAATACCCAGTCCGGCCTGGAAATATACAGGTTCTAGCTGTTTTACATTTGTACTTGTTTCTTTAACAACAGGAATCTGCTCTTTAACATTCTCCATTTCTGGTGTTATGTCCTCAAGATTATTCTCATTTACAGGCTCTTCTTTATCAAATGTTTTTTCTTCTTTCTTCTCCTGGTTTCTGGCTTCTGCAAGAGTCTTATTATATAAATCCTGGTTTATCCTGATTTTTATATCCAGGTTTTCCTTGCCGCTGTCTTCTATAATATATCCATCTTCACTAGCTGGTATCTGGCTGTTTTCAGTAAATAAATCTTTTTTGCCATAACTGTCCTGTCCCGCGCCTTCTTCTTCACCTTTTTTGTCCTTTTTACTGCCAAAATGCAGAAAATCTGTAAGTTTCTGTGCAAGTTTTCCAAGACCAGCATCTATACCAAAGTCATCTTCCTCATAATCATCTATAAAACCGTCCTGGTTTTGCATACTTTCTTCATCCGCAGCATCCATATTGCCAGGCTCTTTTGTAACAGCAGTCTCTGTTCCTTTTTCTTTCTGTCTGTCTTCTGTCCTTTCCTTTTTATGTTCTGCCTGTTCCCTTGTTTTCCTGTCTTTCAAATACTTCTTCCTGTTTTCCTCTTCCTGTTGCATACTTGAAAGATACTCATGCAAATCAGGAAGCGAGCCTGTATCATCAGGGTTTGGCTCATTTCTTTCTATTGTATAATCCTTGTCATCAATATACGGCATTGCTTCCTTATCATCTACATATTCTATAAGTTTTTTGGCACGCTCAACTATTTCACCATGGCCAAACCAAAGCAGTATATCCTCACATTCCCTCCGACATTCCTCGAACCTTCCCGCCTTATAATACAACCTGGCAAGTTCATAAGCCCATTCTTCTATATATTCTTCTTCTTTTAACTCTTCCAGTATTTCAACAAGTTTACCAATATGGACACCTGCTGCCTTATCAATTCTGTATCTTAATATAATTATATCCCTTGTACTTGGACCCATCTGCACAAACTCATTATAATATTTTTCAGCATCACCAAGTTCCTTTGTACGTATTGAAATACTTATAAGCCTGTACACAACACGCCTGGTTTTTGATTTATTATATATTTTAAGATAAGCTTCCTTTGCTGAATCAAACTGCTCCGTCCTGGCAAAAACATCTGCAATAATAGTCAGGTCACTAATACTTTTAACCTGTTTCATATCAAGCGTCCTTATTACAGCAAGCGCTTTTTTATACTTATGCTCTTCCACCAGATGGTGTATTTGTGCAATCCTTATAGCAAATTCATATTGTCTCATAGATTAATATTCTCCTTGCCAGTAAGACGCAAATATTCATTTATATAGAATTCTGTCTTACGGTCTTTACGTGTGTTAAATTTATCCCTAAGGCTCCATGCCCTGTTATCAATATCACATATAAGTACACCTTCCCTGCCTGAAATCTGTCCAAGTATATTACCTATTGAATCAACTACCAGGCTGCCACCACTACTGCTTTCACTATTATGCACACCATAACAGTTTACACCCACAACATATGACTGTGTCTCTATTGCCCTTGCCCTTATAAGCGTTGTCCAGTGTGTGCTCCTTATGGCCGGCCAGTCTGCAATTACAAATAGGACATCTGCTTTTTCTGATGCAATCTGGAACAGTTCAGGGAAACGCAAATCATAACATATAAAAAGACTTATTGTATGTCCTGCAAACTGTGCTGTCACAATATTGTTTCCACTTTCATATACTTCACTTTCGCCACCATAAGTGAAAGGATTTATTTTCTTATATTCAGTAATAATATTTCCATCACTTCCTATAACTGTAAACCTGTTAGTTCCTTTTATACTGCCTGGAACGGGCAATGCTGCCCATCCAAAACCAATAGCAATATTGTTCTGTATGGCAAGCTCTGCCATTGCATTTACACTTTCCGGGGATTTCTCATCCTCACCAATTTTATCTAATGCCATTGAAAAACCTGTTAATGACATTTCCGGAAATATAATTATATCTGCTTTTGCCGCTGCTGCTTCTTCTGCCATTTTCTCCGCTTTAACTAATGAAGCTTTTTTATCTTCCCGCACCATATCCATCTGTCCAAGTGCAACTCTCATATGACACCCCCATAATACAGTTTTTACACATTATACATTTAAAACGCACAAAATACAATGTTTCATATTCTTAAACCTTTAGGATAATGGTTTTTGGCGATGCCTCCATGTGCCTTGCCCCATCCTAATGGAAAGCCCCTGTACCCAATTAACACCCAGCCCTTAAACTCCTCTGGACAGCTTATTGTTTCACCATGAAGGTACTGCAATGCTTCACCGTCACTACAATCATAATACTGCCTGGCAAATCCTGGAAGTTCTGGCACTGCTGCTTTTGCAAGGGCATGTGCTGGCTCATACCTGTTCTTTTTACGTACCGCAATATGAAGCCCCTGCCGTAGAACCTTTATGCCTTCAATATTATTTATGCCTTCTGGCATAAGATAAAGCATATCCCCAAAAAACCTGAGTCTTTCATTACACCACCCTAAATCTGATGTAATAAATACTTCCCCAAGCCACTTCTGTATTTCTTCTAATTCCTTTTTACTAATATATATCTGCTTTTTGTCTGTATTTTTCTTCTTTCTATTTATATTATAAATATAGTTCTCATCACATGCTACACTATCTTTTATAAACTTAACTGCAAAATGCCCCTCACCCTTAATCTTATGTGGCCACAGCCTTAAAGCTCCTTTTACTGCTGCTTCCTCCTCCTGTGAAAGACTTCCAGGGCCTCCGGTTATAAATCCGGTCTCCCCGCTGTCTGGGATATTATCTTTAATCTCTTGTTCCCTGATACTTCCTGCCATGCCAGAAGCCTTCCAGTCCTGCACTTTATATTCCTTATGTTCTCTTAAAAACCATACAAGCATATCCTCGTCTTCATCTGGTGAAAATGTACATGTAGAATACACAAGCACACCTCCTGGCTTAAGCATTCTGGCAGCGCAGTTTAAGATTTCTTTCTGGCGTGCAGCACACATTCTTACATTTTCAATGCTCCATTCTTCTACTGCGGTAGTATCTTTCCTGAACATTCCTTCACCAGAACATGGTGCATCCACTAATATTTTATCAAAAAATTCTGGAAAATGCCCTGCCATCCTGTCTGGTGGCTCATTACATACAAGTGCATTGTATATACCAAGCCTTTCTATATTCTGGGACAATATCTTAGCACGTGATGCTGATATTTCATTGGCTACAAGAAGACCCCTGCCATTAAGCCTGCCAGCAATATGTGTGCTTTTACCTCCTGGCGCTGCACATAAATCACATACAAAATCACCCTCCCCCGGCTCAAGAAGGCTGGCGACAGACATAGCACTTGGTTCTTGTATATAATAAACACCTGCTTCATGCAATGGATGGCGTCCTGGCCGCTCATCCTGGTTATAATAAAATCCTTCCTCTGCCCATGGCACGTTTACAAGATGAAAAGGAAGCCTGTCCCTCTCCTTTATATTTAGTTTTAATGTATTAATCCGCAGCCCTGGCTGCTTCTCCTCATTATATGATGAAATAAAACTATTATATCCATTACCAAGAATAATTTTCATTCTTTCTATAAAACTTTCTGGCAGTTCCATAAATATACCTGTCTTTCTTTATTCTGTATACTTTCTTAAAAATAGTGGCTGTCAGGAGCTTGCTTGTGCCATGCCTGGCCCGTCCACATCTGTTAAGTAAAAAATGCGAAGATTTTTGACATGCTTTTCGTCAAAAATATGAGTTTTACAGTGCCATTTTGCACATTTTTTGTGCAAAATATGTACATAACCAGTGCTGAAAGCACTGCTATGTTACTATTAGGACGTAAGGCTGAATAGTAACAAAAATGCACAGAGAAAATGCCTGCTGCCATCTTAAACTTATAAGATAACAGCTATCCCTGTGCATATATGTAAGTACAACAGACACCCTGGCATCTGCCTGCCATATGTTTTTAATCTGCTGCACCTGAAGTTATATTAAACCTGCAATGTCAATATTTTCCCCTGTAATACCAATATGCGCCCCCTGGGAAGCCTCCGTTGTATCAGCATGTGCAATAAGCCATTTATTCCTTGCCCAGAGATACTTATCCTCTTCATTCTTAACTGTTATCTCTGGAGCTTCTTCATTTGTCCCTTTTGGAAGAATTATTGCAACCCTGAAACCTTCGCCATTTTTAGCACTGCATGGTGCATAATGCAGGGTAGCAGGATATAATTCTACAACTGTACCCTTCGGACAAAGAAAAGCTTCTGTTTTAGATGAATCAATCTTTCCATCTATAATATCCTGTTTAAGAGCTACAAGCAGGATTGCATCATTAGCAGCTACATTTACTTCATTGTCACGGTGGTACTCAAAACAGTTAAGCTTTGTATTAGTCCCATTACAATAGCCAATCTCTATTGGCATGCCACCAAAGCAGTTATTACTAAAATCTTCATATGCTGGTGTTGCTTCAAGTTCTGGCACAGAAGGCACATATATCACAGAATTATCTGGCATATCTGTAAGTTCCTCCAGCTTCTCTAACATCTCTTTGCAATTATATCCATCAACAACACGTCCATAAACCTTAAAAGCCTCATCATTTACTGATTGTATTTTCATTTAAAAACACCAATACCTTTCCATAATAATTATTTATACTTATGATTCCATACACAAAATTTAATCCCTGTTATAGTTGTCAAGGAAACTGTGCCTGACGCCCTTTTCTTTATATGCGATAACCGTATCAAGATTTACATTTTCAACACTTCGGAATATATTGCTCTCTATATATGGGTTTATCTTTTTAAGACTTTGTATAAGCGTCTTCACTTCAATACGTTTTGACCCGGCAGCACCATCTTCCCCACATGATGCACAATTTTCTGTAAACCTGCATGCACATTGCAGGAACTTTAAATTATTATATTCCTTCCAGTGTATTATGTCTTCTTCCCTTATAAGATACATTGGCCTTATAAGCTCCATACCTTCAAAATTAGTACTGTGGAGTTTTGGCATCATTGTCTGCACCTGTGCACCATACAACATACCCATAAGAATTGTTTCAATTACATCATCATAATGGTGCCCAAGCGCAATCTTATTACATCCAAGCTTCTTTGCATTATTATAAAGATAGCCACGTCTCATGCGTGCACATAAATAACAGGGTGATTTATCTATTTCATATACTGCATCAAATATCTGCGTTTCAAAAATTGTAACTGGTATATTTAAAAGCTTTGCATTGTTTTCTAAAGCTTCCCTGTTTTCTTTATTATATCCTGGGTCCATTACAAGAAATTCCAGCCCGAAATTAAACTTATTATGTTTTTTAAGTTCCTGGAAAAGCTTTGCCATAAGCATTGAATCCTTGCCACCTGATATACAGACAGCTACCCTGTCGCCTTCTTCAAGAAGCCTGTACTCATTAATTGCCCTTGCAAACCTGCTAAAAAGTACCTTATGGAACTTTTTCCTTATGCTTTTTTCAACGTTGTCATTTATACTCTCCTGCTGTTTAAAAGTATCCATAATTACTCTCCATGCCAATACCCTGCTTTTATCCTACTGCATTTGCAGTTTCAAATGCTTCTTTATAGCTAAGTACCTTATTAATATATGTAGTACAGTATGAAGGAACACCTCCATTCCGCCTTACTGCGCCACTTCCTGCATTATATGCAGCAAGCGCAAGCCTTACATCACCTTTAAATTCTTTTAACTTAAGAGAAATACATTTTGCACCACCCATTATGTTCTGCTCTGGGTCATATGGGTCATCAACCCCAAGCCCTTTTGCTGTTTCTGGCATAAGCTGCATCACACCCATTGCACCAGCACTTGATACACAATCAGGGTTAAAATCAGACTCTGCCTTTGCAATTGCTTTAAGAAGGCTTTCTGATACGTTATACTTTTTAGCAGCTGCCTTAAAATATGCATCATACTTTGTCTTCTTCATAGAAGATGCCATGACAGTCTGCTGCCCTGCTTGTGAAGACCCGCTAGTTTTCTTGCTGCCGTCTTTACCAGCATCATCTTTACCACTATCCGCTACATCAATATATCTGACCATCCTGCCAGTAACAGGGTCTTTATATCCTGTATTTTCTTCTGTATTATCTGCCTCTTCTGTATTATCTGTATTTTCCTTTTCCGCTTTCCTGGTTTCTGTTTCATTCTTCTTGCCAGAAACCTTCTGGAGCATTTCATCAAACCCTGTAATAGTTGTTTCCCTTCCACTATTTTCTGGGTATGTCTTAACAGGTTTCAAAACCTTAAGACTGTTCATTGCATTTAGATAAGATTCTGTACTTATCATCTGAAATTCCTCCCAGTACCACTAAATAATTCTTCTATAGTCAGGTTATTATCAACATTTCTATATCCTGGCATATCTGCATGGACACAATATACTGGCGCTTTATGTGTAGTAAATATGGCATTACATGCCATACCTGCTGTTTTCACAGGTTCTTTTAAAGTACCTGCTGTTTTTACACTATGGATATTTATCTGCCTGTAGGATGCATCACTGCTTCCAGATAAAACTGCATCTACTGCTTCTTTTGTAACAGCACCCCTGCACTGGAGTGTAAATGCCTCTTTCACACCTTTTATCCTGTCCACTAATACTGCCTCCCTTAATTTTGCCATACAGATATTATGATTTTATCACTTTTCAGTACAAGTTTCAAGCACGGATTAAAATGAATTAATTTCGCTGTGGTTATTTTGAGGCAGGAAAGAGCAAGGATTTCTATCTCGTGGACGCTTTGCAGCTCGGATGAACTACGCAGTGGTGCATAAAAGGGCATACTACGCCCTTT
>JAAWKM010000011.1 GCA_022797375.1 Lachnospiraceae bacterium | reverse complement strand
TTTCTGTGTCCAGCTAAATTATTCCATTCCAGGGCACGTTCGCACTACGTTGGCATACGCAGCGGCGCATAAAATCCCAAAGTACGGGATTTAAACGCCGGCGATGCCAAAGTGCACCTGTCATGGAATAATGTTTAGCCTGGACACATGAAACCTGCTGTTTTCTGGCAAAATTAAAATTATAACTGGAATTTTTATTGTGTATTAAATTATTCAGACAAACGGAAGATATTGTAATATTATTTATATAGCAGCAAATGGAATAAATGCTGTTATATAGTATGTGGAACCTGTCACACAATACTGTTTCCAGTTATGTTATTCATTTTGCCAACGAGCAGCAGAGTTTCTATGCCAGGGCGGGGTTTATTCCATGACAGGTGCACTTTAACCCCGCCCTGGCACTGGGAACCCTGCGTCCATTTGCCAGCACAGGATAACTGGAAATTTTATGAAAATGTGTACATAACCAGTGTTAAAAGCACTGATATGTTACTATGAATTCACTACACTATACTCTTTAACTATATCAAGAAGTTCATTCTGCATATCTGGGTATTTTGTAATTAACTCATCTATTTGTTTCACTGTACCAGCTTTGATGTTCTCATTATATTCTATTCTTTCACGCAGTTTCTGCCTGCCCTGGTTAAATACATGGCGTATTTCTACCATTTCCCTTTCGTCAATTATTGCAAGTGCCTGGCTTGCCCATATGTCACTGTCAGCAATGCCATTTTCACGTAAAAGGCTTATAAGGCATTCATTATTAAAGTTCAGTTTCTCTGTGTTTTCCCTGAAACGCCTTTCATATTCTTTCATTTTGCAATATTCATTCCATTTCTCTTCAAAGTCCTTGGCATTTTTAACACTGAACTTTTCACAGTTATAGCTGAGCATATTGACATTATTAACGTATTTTATTTTAACCCGGTTCATAAGTCCAATTGCTTTATTAACTTTTCTGTCATTAAGCAGCATGTCGCGTTTGTTTTTATTAGCTTCGAGAAATATTACGGTCGCCGAAACTGCTGCGAGCAGGACTGTTCCAAGATATGGAAGTGTCATATCTGTTTCAAGTGCATAGTAAATTACAATAAATAAGACAAATAATGAAATTATAAGGGCTGAAAGCACTTTAGCCATAGATTTGAGGGAATTCTGCTTTCCAAGTATTTCTCTTTGTTCATTGTATAAAAGCTGTTTTTCCTTTTTCAAATTTGATATATCACTTTCTATAGCCTTCTGGTATGATTCAGCACTATACATTTTCTTAATTTCATCAACAAGTTCTTCCTCATATGGTTCAAATCTTCTCATTTGTGCTTCTGTAATAGTAAGAGTCCTATTCTTGTAACGGTTACGTTCATTAACAAGGTTTACTATGTTTTTACATATATCAATAAGTTCTTTTCTTTCAGTTCCGCTGATTCTGTCAATTTTTTGTATATCAGAAAGATGTGATGTGATTTTTTCGTATTCTTTCTTTGCTTCACTTATCTGCCTGTCATTTTCCATAGCAGATTCACAACATTCACGTACAAGTCTTTTCTGGTCTTTTCTGTCAACAGATGAGAATTTTTCCTGCTGGGCTAGAGCAATTTCTTCTACAACATTTTCTGTGTTGTTCTCTGTTATATTTTCCTGCTTGTTGTTGCCAGGTATATTTTCTATAATATTTTTATTAATTGTATTATCTGCATTTTTTGTTTTCTTTTTTCTGTTCCAAAAAGCCATAATATATCCTTTCAAACACTGATTTCTTCGCGGTATTCATCTTTCCAACGTTTAATATACCCATCTGTTTTATTATAATATTCTTCCAGGTAACCAGATTTAAGTATTTCCCTTAAACGTGATATTTTACTTGTTTCTTTTGAGGAAGCACTTGCCTTGTCTGCTTCTTTAAAATCCTTTTTAATACTATCACGTTCTTCTTCTGTAATATTGTACTGCCTGCATACAAGTTCATACCGGTTATTATCTTCCAGCAATATAAGGCAATATATATATTCCCTTAAAGACTCTTTGTTATTTCCCTTTTCATATGCCTGGGAAAAATAACTACAAGCTTTGCTGTACCCGCCAAGGTTTGCATATGCTACCCCTATATTATGGTAAATGGCTCCATATTCTTTTATATCTGCTGCCAGCATATTGTCACTTTTTAAAATATGTCCATATTCTTCAAGTGCTTTTTCAAACAAATTGCATCTTAGATAATTATCTGCTTTTATTTTCTGTCTTTTACGCAATGGAAGGTTCTGGGTTTCATCCATTATTCTTATAAGCTCATTTATTTCCTTTTCGTCATAATAATCACAGCTGCAGCATAGGGTAACAACAATATCTTTCAGGTTATTATTATAGTGGAGCATATTTTCCATTTTAAGTGCAGTATCTTCCATTCCAAGTTCATCTCTTAGCCATATTGCGAAGCCATAAGTAAAAAAATCACTTTGTAACATATAAATATTCTGGTGGATAAAATAACAGACTTCTTCTATTGAATATACATTAGTATCTGTCACCCTGAAATAATATGGTTTTTTGGCAAGCCTGCCAGTACACTGTATTAATTTCCCCATATCTATCCTCCGTAATTAATTCTTTCTTTTTCTCCTATATATTGTTATTATCCAGTCTTACGTTTAATAGTAACATAACAGTGTTTTTAGTGTGGGTTGAGTTATACATTTATGGAAAACTGGAATGTTACTATATATCAATATAACGTTCCCATATCCTGTTAGTTGAGGGGCAAAATTCGCCAAACCCGTTGTCCTTAAGTGTTACAATACATGTATTTTTACTGGCAAAACGTATTCTTACAGTAAAACGTGTCATTTTGTTTTTCCTGCCTATAAATCCGTTTAGTGATAATATATGTGCTTTGGCTTCATGTAACAGTGCATTTCTTGTAATAATCTGGATTTCTTCTTCATCATCTGGTATAACATCAATACTTGAATCTACCTCATTCCATCTTGAACCTGCTGTGGCAAGTGCTACTTCGCCAAATTCTGCATTATGGTATGTCCTGATTAATATATCGCTTGTAATCATATCTTCATCAAGAAAAATAAAGCCTTCAAGTTTCCCCTGGCCTGCAAATTCCCTGGCGGCATAACATGCACCCTTTGTAAAAAGGTTCTGGCCCCTGAATACCCTTCTGCCAGTACAAAGTTCTTTAAGTGCATCGGAAGCCCATTTTCCTTCAAAACCAGTACCTGTTACATAAATTGTGGTAACCATCTGTTTATGAAGTGCTGTATTGGCAACATTTGTAAAAGAATATTTAATGCGTATATCATCATTTTCAAGCAAAATTGAATAAGGCATAACATCTGACAAGTCCTTTTTATCAACACCTACAATATATGGTACATTTTTCCTGTCTATTGATATCTGTGAATAAGACAGCCCACCTGTATTATATTCAAACATGCCTACATTATTAATCCAGAGTTCCTGTGGCTGGCTTACTGCATAATACATATAACTCTGCTTATGGCTTTGTACAACAAGCCTGTCTTCCATTATTCCAAGTTCACCACATGCATCTTTAATTATTGGTATTGCCTTGCTGTCCCGGTCTTCTGTGCTTATAACAAGCTTTTTAATTGTATCATTTGGATAGTATTCTTTCAGCAGGCTTAATTCTTTTAGTAAGAATCTTTTTAGAACTTCTTTGCTATGGAAAGTATATCCTGTAATCTCAAATTTATCTGTTGATACAATGCGTTCAAGTATATTGTCAAGATGAATAAAGTCTTCCCCCGCCTCAAGTGCATCTGTTCCCCAGAGCCATTCATTATTCTTTCTATTTATTGCAAATGCAACGGGTATTTCATATTCACGTTCTTTTCCATGCATTCTTCCAATTGGAACTGGTTCATATAGTTTGCTGTCAAAGCATGAAATTTGTGAAATTGTCCTGCCTAAATCAATCCCAACTAAAAGCTGCCGCTCTTCACTCATATATATTCCCCCAGGTTTTTTAATCTAATATGGGTTTAAACAGCCGTTTTACATTTTCGCGTTCCCTGGTATATTCTTCCATAAGACCAATAAGGGTTGCATCGTCCTGCATTTCTTTAGCAATCATCATTGTATTAAGTGTATGGTAACGGCTTCCTTCCCTTGCATCATCCATAGATTCATCAAAATGTACACTTACACTACGCGTAATCCTTTCTCCTTTTCCATCCGTTTCTGATATGTAATATTGCAGGAGTTCATCCTGGAAAAGTACAAATTCTTTAACCCTTATACCCTCAAATACATCTCTCATTGTCTCAGTAATAAATTCTTCACCATCTTTTGAAACCTGTGGTTTCTGTCCTGGTGAAATAAGATAATGTATTTTAACCTCACAGCCAGGTTCTGCTATATATTCAACATATTGTGCATCCATTATATGTATAGGAAGTGTAAATTTTCCAATAAAATCCTTAAAGAAAGAAAACACAATATTTTTTTCATAAAGCATATTGACGTTATAATCTGCGAAACTTGTTTCTTCTTCTGTAAGTTTCCTTTTCTGGCTCAGGTATTTTAAAGTAGCAATAAGGCAAATCATGTTTTCCTGTGTACGTACTTCATCATAAAAATATTTAAACATGTCATTAGGTACAAGCCAGTTTTTAATAAGATATTTGTGTGCTATAATTTTAAGGAACGCCTTAACCAGCCTTTTATTATCACCATTTTCATAGTAACTGTAAAATATATTATATGCCTCTGGTGATATTTCTTCTGTAAATACCATCTGTGCAATTATACGTTCTTCAAAATCCCTGCACTCTATGCCGAAACCACGTGCTGCCTGCCATACTCTTGTTTCTTCGTGTATACCACCTATAAAGTAATGGCAGAGGTATTTTAACACATTTTCATCAAACTTGCCAGTATTAAAAATATGCCATGCCAGCCTTACAAGATAGACATCTTCGTTATCCGCACAGCTTTCAAATGTATGTGAAGAAATCTGTAAAAGCCGCTTTCCAGGGATTTTATCATACCCATATTTTAATATTCCTTCCATTGCCTTGCTGTAACAATGTCTTACAGCGCAATACTCTATAAACTGTGTCCTTTCGGAGCTGCTTACATTATCCCAGTCCATTGATGTGAGTGCCTCATCAAGAAGCTGTCCCTCGAAATTATCAAAGTAGTATTTTACAAGGGCAACAAATACTTTACGGTGCTGGTACTCACTTAATCCCTGTATATTAATAACTGCCCTGTGGACTTCCATTGCAGATGTACCTGTCTGGTGCAGATGGTCTGCCCTGTCATAAAGATACAGAAGGAGCCTTGTGTCTGTTTTATTGTTCTCAAAACATCTTGATGCAAGATGGTCAAGGTTTAAGAGCTTATTGGCAGTATAATCTATAGACATTATATAACGGTTGTCCAGGCCATCTGCAAGAAATACATGTGATTGTTCTGTAAATATATGTACAACAGCTCTTCCATGGACAAGTGGTACAAATTCTTCTTCTTTAAGTTCACGGTGTCTTACATAAACACCAGTTATATCAGGGTTATTACATAAAATTTCATGGCTGAACATCACTTTAGGAAGTTCCGCTGCCACATTAGCTGTAATTTTATCTTCATTTATACATTCTTCATATATTATTGCCAGGTTTTTGCTAATGCGCCCCTGGTGTAACTGGGCAAAACAAAATTCCTCTATATTATTCATATATGCATTGTATGTATCAGGTATCTGCTCTTTATTTTTAATAATATATGCGTAAAGCATTGCTTTTTTAGATGCAGTAAGGTGGTTGTCATATAGAAAATACAAAAGTACAGACTGCTTAAGGTGTATTTCCTGTGACTCATCTAATGAATACATATAATACTCATACAAATCAGTAAGCTTTAAGTTTTTATCTATGCCCATTGCATACCATTTAAAAGCTTCAGCAGATGTCATCTGCCCTTTCATAAGGGTACTGCATATTGCTACTAATATCTCATCATCACTATATTTTTCATATAAAGTACATAAATCAGATAATACAAGTTTTGAATAGCTTTTTAACCTGCTGGCAAGATATGTATAACGCAGAACCAGTTCTTTTTCCAGGTAATTATTAACACATCCCCAGTGCAGGCATGAAACAACTTCCATATTTAATTCAGTAAGCTTCCCAGGTGAATCATTAAGTATATTACAAACTTCAAAATAAAGTACAGGACTGTGGCAGCCTGCTTCAAGATGTCCATATATAGTTTCAAGTTTCACCCTGTCTGGTTCATATTCACCATCCAGATAGAATAGAAACCACATAATCTGCCAGCTGTGTTCCTTTTCTTCGTAACATCTTCTTATTTTTTTAATACATTCGTCCCTTTCATGCGAACCGCTTGCCCATAGCCCTTTTAAGTATAAGTATGCACAGTAAAGCCTGGTATCTTTTCTGTATATTTCTTTTATAATTGGTGTAAGGCGTTCAAACCCGCTTTCTATTACATCTTCCTGTCTGCCTATAATTCCAAGATGGATTTTATATAATTCTGCTTCAATATCCAGGTCCATGCTTGGAATCCCTGCAACTATTTTTTCTACAGAAGAAATATATTCTTTTGTATCTATTCTGTCCATAGAAAAGTCAAGGTATAGTTTAGTAAGATTATAATATTTCTTTTGTAAAGTAAGCTGGTTTATAACGGTTTCATGTTTTATCCCTGGTTTTATAGCTGTTATTTCTATTTCAATAGTCTGCCGTACGGATGTTATCTTAATTCTGGCATAATTGTTTCCTGGTGACATTTTAGATGGATCAGCCATAAATGACAGCTTAAAAGTCCTGCCTATAAAATTATCAGCCCATATAATCTTATGTTCTGGTATTATAAAATCAGCATCAGAATTTATATGGAATTCACCAAATCCCCAGTTATCTTTTGTTATTATAATTTCATCTGTAAATTTTTCATGACAGTTTTTATATTCAAATGAAGTCTGGTTTACTGTAAGCATTATAGGCAGCTTTTTATGTATTGCAATTAAAAATTCTTCCATAGCAAGCCCTTTGCTTGTACTGGCAATAAGCCCTCTGTACAGGGCGATATTGGAATTATCCCTATATAAAAATACTTCTTCAAAATGCTTGTTCCTGAAAAGCTGTACTGCCTCTGTGCTGTTTTCCCTGGCCAGATTTGTAAAATGGAATAAATCTTTTATTTTGCCAGAAGAAACTGTGCAAGATGGTACATTTACATTGACAGTGAACTGGACACGTGCAGTCCCGCAGTCTGTAATAACAAGGACTGAACCTCTTGCAACTTCACCTGGCATAAAATTTTTACCATCAAAATAAAACTGGATTGTGGCAGCTACACCTTGGAAGGAAGTCTGTTCCAGCCTGATATAATGGCAGCTTGTACATACAAGCCCTTTCATTGGCCTGTTCTTGCTGTTGCTAACAACAAAGCTTCCAGTACATGGCTCACCAGAACCCGTTTCAAGTTTCAGGCTTGGCGGGGTAAGCACAAGATTTGCTGGCCCGCTTTTAAATATTCCGTTTGCTGCTTCATCTATTTTTTCTTTCATAAATTCCTCCGGACCTTGCTATAGATACTATTTGTTCATTATTATAACACTTTTTACATTGCTGTGTAAAGCATTACAGAATCTTTGTTCACGTTCGTTTTATAAAATTTCCAGTTATTCTGTGGTGGCAGACGGACGCAGGGTTCCCAGTGCCAGGGCGGGTTTATTCCATGACAGGGCACGCTTGCGCTACGGTAACCCACGCAGCGGCACATAAAGCCCCTGTGTGACAAAAGAAACTTATGTTTCTTTTGTCACACAGGAACTTAAATGCCGGCGGGGTTAAAGTGCACCTGTCATGGAATAATACCAGCCTGGGCACAGAAACCCTGCGTCCGTCTGCCAGTACAGGATAACTGGAAATTTTATGAAACGGACATGGCAGAGTAACCTGTTTTTATTTATTTTTATGTAATTATATGGTAATGTTATATCAGGCAGGAAATAATGGCTGGCAGTATTTCTATGCCAGCCATGGATTTTTTTATTAATTATGCAGAAAATATTATTTAATGTTTCTTTATGAATGGAGGATAATTGCAATGAAAGATAGTTTTATAAAAGTTGCTGCTATTACACCTGATATACGTGTAGGCGATACAAAATTTAATACAAAAAGTATTATAAAAAATGCTATGGAAGTTTATAAAAAGGGAGTTAAACTTGCAGTTTTTCCAGAATTATGTATAACAGGATATACATGTGGTGACCTCTTCCTGCAGGATACTCTTTTACAGGGTGCACTTGCCGGGCTTGCAGAAATTTGTACTTTTTCAGGTGATAATGATATTGATATGGTTATTGTTGCCGGGCTTCCGTTTATGAATAATGGCAGGCTTTATAATACTGCTGCAGTTATCCACAATGGCACCTTGCTTGGCATAATACCTAAACAAAATATACCAAATTATTCTGAATTTTATGAAGCAAGACATTTTACTGCTGCATCCTTTAAGACAGAAGTTATTAATATTCCAGAACTTGGTGCATATTGTGATGGCGTAGTTTTTGGTCCAAAGATTTTATTTAAAGCATTAAATATGCCTGGTTTTGTGCTTGGTATTGATATATGTGAAGATTTGTGGATGCCTGTACCGCCATCATGCTATCATGCAATGGCATCTGCATCTGTTATTGCAAATCTGTCTGCCAGTGATGAAACAACAGGCAAAAATATTTACCGCAGGGAACTTGTTGGAAGCCAGTCTGCGAGACTTGTCTGTGCTTATATTTATGCAGATGCGGGGGAAGGTGAGTCTTCTACTGACCTTGTTTTCTCTGGGCACAATATTATTGCTGAGAATGGAAATATACTTGCAGAAACAGAACGTTTCAAAAACCAGGCTGCCATTACTGAAATTGACTTTGGACGGCTTTCCAGTGAAAGAAGGCGTATGACAACATTTGATATTAAAGGGCCTCTTGAATCAGGTTATACAGTTGCAAGTTTCTGCTTCTCCCATATTTCTGAAACTGTCCTTACAAGGAAATATCCACGTACCCCATTTGTTCCTGGAAGAAAGTCTGATATGGAGCAGCGCTGTAATGAAATTTTAAGCATACAGGCAATGGGTCTTAAAAAAAGACTTGCACATACTAGTTGCCGGAATGCTGTTGTGGGTATATCAGGCGGGCTTGATTCAACACTTGCGCTTCTTGTAACTGTAAAGTCATTTGATATGCTTGGACTGGACAGGAGTGGCATACAGGCTGTTACAATGCCTTGTTTCGGTACAACTGGAAGGACTTATAACAATTCATGCAGCCTTGCAAAGAAGCTTGGGGTAACATTAAAGGAAGTACCAGTACATGAAGCCGTAAGCTTGCATTTCAGGGATATAGGGCATGATGCCAGTGTACATGATATAACTTATGAAAATGCACAGGCAAGACAGCGTACTTTAATACTTATGGACATTGCAAACCAGTCTGGAGGCATGGTCATAGGGACTGGCGATATGTCTGAGCTTGCACTGGGATGGGCAACTTATAATGGTGACCATATGTCAATGTATGGTGTAAACTCTTCTGTTCCTAAGACGCTTGTAAGATATCTTGTACTTTACTATGCAGAAACATGTAATGATAATGAATTAAAAGATATACTTATGGATGTGCTTGATACACCTGTAAGCCCTGAACTTCTTCCGCCAGAAGATGGGGAAATATCACAGAAAACAGAAGACCTTGTAGGGCCTTATGAACTACATGATTTTTTCCTGTATTATATGATGCGCTTTGGATATACACCATCCAAAATATACAGGCTTGCAAAGTATACATTTGATGGTTCATATAGCGGAGATACAATATATAAGTGGATGTGTACATTTTACCGCAGGTTCTTTTCACAGCAGTTTAAACGCTCATGTATCCCTGATGGCCCAAAGGTAGGAAGCGTTGCACTTTCACCGCGCGGTGACTGGAGGATGCCAAGTGATGCGTGTGTAAATATATGGCTGGATGATTTGGAAAGATTAAAATAAATACTGTGGCCAGTTTGCCAAAAATCTGTATATCTTATTGTTAGTATTCTGGAGGGCAGTATGGATTTATTATACAGGCTGTTTTATACGGCTTTTTCAATGGGGATTATAACATCTGTAATGATACCAGTGGTTCTGGTTTTACGGCTTATGTTGTACAAAGCACCTAGAAAATATATTGTTTTCTTATGGCTTTTATATTTTTTAAGAGGAATATGCCCGGTATCACTTTCAAGCCCTCTTTGCCTTACCAGCAAATGGAACAGGGAATTCCATATGTTACTTGCACAGCTTGGGCTTGAAATTAAAGATAATTCTGGGATAATGAAAGGGTGGCGCAGTGTATTTATTAATGATATCCAGGCAGACAGAAGTTATATAGTATGTACAATAATATGGTGTGCAGGAACAGCAGTTATTCTGGTATTTACAATGGTGCGGCAGGCAAACAACAGGCTGTGGCTTAAAAATTCCAGTCACATATATGGAAGGATATACCAGTCAGATGTAGTAGACAGTCCTGTTATTTCTGGGATAATTTTCATGAAAATGTATCTTCCAATGGAAATGCGCGTAAATGATATAAAGTATCTTTTGCAGCATTTTGAGGCACATAATAAAAACGGGGATGGAATTATAAGGTTTTTTGCATTTATTGTACTTGCTATACAATGGTTTAATCCATTTATGTGGCTTGCATATTATTTATTAAATATAGATATTGAAATTGCAGCAGATGAAACTGTTGCAAGAAATGGTGGCAGTAACTCTGCAAACGGGCTGGCACAAGAATTATTGAATATAAAGGAGTGTTCTTATAAAGGCAGGCAGACGTTATTGTTTTTAAACGAGAAATATACACAAAAAAGAGCGTACCACCTTATTTATATGCCTGATGGACAATACCAGTATACAAAGCTTGCATTTATTGTTTTATTATTGTGTTCTGTGTGGGCTTTTTTATTAAGGCCATTGCAGATATTGTGGAATGGAGGGACATGGGGAAATGGCAAGGAACAGGAAGAAGACAGACGGCTTTTTAGCGAAAGGGAGGAAGTAGCAGTTGCAAGTGTAAATACTGTTTCGCCAAGCGGGCTTGACAGGAATATACAACTTGTGATGACATCAGGGAATTATGAAAAAGGAAAGGGTTATACAGGCAGTTTTATATTAAAGCTTAATGATGCATTTAATGCAGAACTTGACAAGGTGGATATAAATTATACTTTTAGTAATGTGCCAGAAGGCAAGCTTTATTTTGAAGAAGGTGCAGAACTTTATGTATATGATTATAATGCTGATGGTGTAAATGAACTTGTAATTGGACAGGAAATAAATGTTACTAAAAGCAGGTTTAAAGAAATTACTGGAAAACGCAAAAGAGAAAACTCCATTTTAAAAGAATATTATATATGGAATATTGGTGAAATGTCGCTTGATAAAGTTTCAGATGCAATTTATGATACTTCTGGTAAAGAAGCAGCATCATGCCAGTTTAATATACCACCAGATACAACAAAAGTAATTACAGTAAAATATTTTAAGAAGAATATTTATTATGTATGGAATACAGAAGAAGAAAAATACCAGCAACAGGAATTATCAAAATCCAGCCTTAAAAAATATAAAATTGGTTATACTGGCATAGAAAGCACAGAGGGGGAGAGGAATACACATAAACTACAAAGTGGTAATACTACTTATGTAGAAGTGCAGACACAGAAAGATGCAACAGGCAGTGAAATTATAAAGCAGATTATATTAAATCCTGGAATTTCCCCGGAAAAAATGCCACTGAAAGAAGGGTATTTTTGTGATATACAATGGGTAACGCAAAATGATAAAAGATATGCAGTGCTTATTTATAACGGATTACGGGCGAGAACTTTCACAATATATGACCTTGACAGGCAGACGGAATATTATTCCCATGAGGATGGAAATGAAGTTATTGCTTCAATATTTGAAGATTATAATAATACGGGTGTTGCATTTTATGAAGACAGCCCTGCTATTTATAAACTGGCAGATAAAGATGGTGATAACCTGAGGATAGGATTTGCAATAAGTGCAAAGGATAATACTTCAATTAATGGTGAATACGTTTATAACACAATATCAAAAAACATAACTGGTTTTAGCTATTCCCAGAATTCAAACCAGTAATACTATGTAAATGTAAAGGGTGTACGCCTTGCAAATGCCTGTGGGCATATGCAGCAGTACTCCCTTTATATATTTTCGATATAATCTGTGTACTTCTGGAAATTGCCGGAATAAATAGTTTTTAAAAGTGAGTCTGCACTCCGCATTGCAAATGCTATAGTAGAAGTTTTAAGTATACCATTTTCCATTGCATCAGCGAATTCATCCATATCAACAACTTCCACATGTCCGTCGGGATATACAAGTATATCAACAAGAAGGTCATTAAATGTATATGAGTTGTCTTCTTCATTATGGGTTGTTTCTATAATGTCGCAATACCAGTATACAAATTGTCCTGATTCATCAAATATTTTGCTTACTTTTATGCCGTCTTTGATAAAATATGCTGAAATACCATTATTAATGTCGTGTCTTGGTTTGAGGACGTTCCATTTAGTAATTATAATGCCGTCTTTAAACATTATAATATGGTCATTCTTCAGTTCTGTTATTTCCTCTGGTATAAAACGCCTGCGGAATAATTTTACATTGCCCATTGTCTGTTTTTATTCCTTTCTGTATTTATAAATAAGGTATTGGAATAATTATAATAGCGGTATGGAATATTGTAAAGAAATTTTTTCAAAATTTATTCCATGTTCCTTTAACTGTTACTATTCACAGCCAGTCCAATCCGAGGATTTTTGGTATGTTTTATGCCAAAAATACAAGTTTTATGGCGCTATTTTGCATGATTTTTTGCAAAATGTGTGCATTCCAGCGCTGTTTAAGTGCTGCTTGTTACTATGAACAGCATAGCTGTGAATAGTAACCTTTAACTATGCGTGGTGGCAAATAAGAAATAATTTATGTGGACTTTTCAAATACTATATCTTATAATAATAGATGGTAAGTAATACCAGTTTTGGAGGCAGCATTATGGAAGATAAAAACCGCAAAGTGATGAAAAGCATTGTAATGGTAACACAGATTAGTATTAATATGCTAGTTCCTATATTTTTATGTGCTGCTATTGGTGTATGGCTGGACCGGCTTTTTAATACGCAAGTATGTTTTCTTGTGCTTGTTTTTATAGGTATTGGTGCTTCATTCAGAAATTTATATATCCTTACAAAGTCATTTTATTCTGCAGATATGAAAAAGGAACATGACCGGCTGGAGTATATAAAAGAACTGAAGGACTACAGCAGCCAGCATCCTGAAGAAGCACAGGAATACAAAGAAATAATAAAAACAAAACGTTATCCTGAAAATAAAGGACCAGCCAGAAAATAGAAAGGGATTTAAAGATGAAGAAGGCAAAACAAATCCTGAAAGAAATGTTTGCTGGTTTACTGGTATGGTTAATACCAGTTTTGATTATATTAGTAATAGTGGCAGGCAATAAGCTGGCGGCGGCAGCAGGGGTGCTGTTTGGAGGCATGGCAGCAGCAGGGCTTTTATTGCATATGTTCCATCATCTTGATATAGCACTTAGCATGGATGTGAAACATGCACAGAAACATATGCAGTTTGCTACATTAAAAAGATTTTTCTTCATGGCTGTTGTACTGGCAGTTTCTATGGCCGGATATAAGTATATCCATCCTGCTGGTACGGTCCTGGGGCTGTTTGGCATGAAGATTTCCGCTTATTTGCAGCCTGTAGTCCATAAAATGGCTGGGCGTATACAAAGGTGGTAGTGTTTTGACAATATTTTTATATTGTTATTTCAATACAATATTTAAAAATACTAAGAAAAGGAGGGTGAAAATGTGGGAAATGGCGTCTTAGATTTGCCGCAGATGCCCGTCAGGGTTGTTCTTGCTGGCGGTGGTGACCAGGTTGACTTCTTTATAAGGGGTTATTCAAATACAAAGTTCTCATTCTTTGGATGGGATGTGTATCTTACAACAACGCATATATCTATGATTATAGTTATTGCTGCCATACTGGTTTTTGCAGTATGTGCTAACCGCGCTATTAAGAATGCAAATCCCAATAAAGTACCAGGGCCATTCCTGAATGTAGTTGAACTTATAGTTGAATCGCTGGATGGAATGGTAAAAGGTACAATGGGGCCTAAGAAGGCACTGGTTTTCAGAAACTATGTAAGTGCATTGTTTTTGTTTATACTTGCCTGTAACTTATCCGGGCTTCTGGGATTAAGACCGCCGACAGCAGATTTTGGTGTAACATTTCCTTTGGCAGTTATCACATGGGTGATGATTCAGTATAATGGGTTTAAATATCAGGGAATGGGAAAGATTAAAGCTTTATTTGAGCCAATCTTTCTATTCTTCCCAATGAACCTTATTAGTGAATTTTCAACACCTGTATCAATGTCACTCCGTTTATTTGGTAATATATTATCGGGAACGGTTATGATGGGGCTGCTTTATGGTTTGTTGCCAAGGGTGCTTACTCTTATATGGCCTGCTGCACTTCATGCATATCTGGATGTATTTTCCGGGTGTATACAGGCATATGTATTCTGTATGTTGACAATGAGTTTTGTTTCTGATGCAATAGGAGAGGATGCATAAACACAAAGGTGTTCTGGCATCATAAAATTAATTTTATGTTATTTTAAGGAGGATGTAAAATGAATATAACAAATGAAGGTTTAGTATTAATGGGTTCTGCAATAGGTGCAGGCCTTGCAGTTATTGCTGGTATTGGTCCTGGTGTTGGACAGGGTATTGCTGCTGGTTATGGTGCTTCTGCAGTTGGACGTAACCCAGGTGCAAAGGGTGACATTATGTCAACAATGATTTTAGGCCAGGCGGTAGCAGAAACAACTGGTCTTTATGGTCTTGTAGTTGCGTTAATCCTGTTATTCGCTAACCCACTTTATGGCAAACTTTGATTTATGCAATCCAGAGATTGCAGCAGAAAGGAGGCTTAAAAAGTGAGTGTTGTAATAAGAGTAGCATTGTCAGGCAGCGCACTTGGCGATTATATATTTGGTCTTGACCCGCAGCTCCTTGTTGATGCGGTTATAACAATGATTGCGATGTTTGCATTATTCCTTTTACTTTCTTACCTGCTCTTTAACCCTGCACGCAATATGCTGCAGAAAAGACAGGATTTCATTAAAGAACAGCTTGAGACGGCTGCTAAGGAAAAAGAGGATGCCATACAGTTTAAGTCAGAGTATGATGCAAAGCTTAAAGCAGCTGGTAAGGAGGCTGAGGAAATCCTTAGTGATACCCGTAAAAAGGCATTGAAAAAAGAGAACGCTATTATAAATGAGGCAAAAGAAGAATCTGCAAGAATTCTTGAAAGGGCAAGCCGTGAGGCTGAACTTGAGAAATCTAAGGTAAAGGAGGATGTGAAACAGGAGATTATCTCTGTTGCATCCATTATGGCAGGCAAGATTGTTGCATCTTCTTTAGATGATAAGAAACAGTCACAGTTAATTGCAGACACTTTAAAAGAGATGGGTGATGAAACATGGCTAAGTTAGTATCAAAAACATACGGTGATGCTTTGTTTGAAGTTGCCGTGGAAGAAGGCACACTGGATACCATGCTTGAAGAAGTGGAAGCAGTTTTACAGGTGCTTAAAGAGAACGGAGAATATACCAGTCTTCTTTCACATCCTAAAATCCCTGTTGATGAGAAAAAATCCATGGTGGAGAACGCATTTAAAGACAGGGTTTCACCTGAACTGACAGGGTTTATTATAACTATTGTAGAAAAAGGGCGTTTTAAGGAAATAGAAGATATCCTTTTATACTTTATGTCAAAAGTATGGGAAGAAAAGAAGATTGGCGTTGCCTGTGTGACATCTGCTGCTGCTTTGTCACACCAGCAGAAAGAGGATATAGAAGCCAGGCTTCTTGAAACTACTTCATATGTAGAATTCCGGATGGAGTATTCTGTTAATCCTGCTTTGATTGGCGGGATGGTTATAAAGATAGGCGACAGGGTAGTGGACAGCAGTGTAAAAACAAAGCTGGAAAATATGGCGAAGGAACTGGGTAAAATCCAGCTTTCCAATTAATAAATGAAGGAAGGTGCAAGAGTAACATGAATTTAAGACCTGAGGAAATCAGTTCTGTAATAAAAGAACAGATTAAGAACTATAGTACCAAGTTTGAAATTGCAGATACAGGTACTGTAATACAGGTTGCCGATGGTATTGCCCGTATCCATGGACTGGCAAAAGCTATGCAGGGTGAACTTCTTGAATTTCCAAATGAAGTTTATGGCATGGTGCTTAACCTTGAAGAAGACAATGTTGGTGCTGTGCTATTAGGTGACCATAGGAATATTAACGAAGGTGATATTGTAAAGACAACAGGAAGGGTTGTTGAAGTCCCTGTTGGCGATGCAATGCTTGGACGTGTAGTTAATGCCCTGGGGCAGCCTATAGATGGAAAAGGCCCAATAGAGACCAGGAAAACAAGGCAGATTGAAAGGGTTGCATCAGGTGTTATTTCCAGGAAATCAGTAGATACTCCTTTACAGACAGGTATTAAAGCTATTGATTCAATGGTGCCTATCGGCAGGGGACAGCGTGAACTTATAATTGGTGACCGCCAGACAGGAAAAACAGCTATTGCAATTGATACCATTATTAACCAGAAGAAAGAAAACGTATACTGTATATATGTTGCCATAGGACAGAAAGCTTCTACTGTAGCATCTATTGTTAATAAGCTTGAAGAATATGGCGCTATGGACTATACGACCGTTGTGGCTTCTACAGCGAGCGAACTTGCGCCATTACAGTATATTGCACCATATTCAGGATGTGCAATAGGTGAGGAGTGGATGGAAGCTGGCAAGGATGTGCTTATAATATATGATGATTTAACAAAACATGCTGCTGCATACCGTACAATGGCGTTGCTTCTTAAGCGTCCTCCAGGACGTGAAGCTTACCCAGGTGATGTATTCTATTTACATTCCAAGCTTCTTGAAAGGGCAGCAAGACTTTCAGATAAGCTGGGCGGCGGTTCACTTACAGCGCTTCCTATTATAGAAACACAGGCAGGTGACGTATCTGCATATATACCTACTAATGTAATTTCCATAACAGATGGGCAGATTTACCTTGAGACAGAGATGTTTAATTCCGGTTTCCGCCCAGCTATTAATGCAGGTCTTTCTGTATCCAGGGTTGGTGGTTCTGCACAGATTAAGGCTATGAAAAAGATTTCCGGGCCTATCCGTATTGAACTTGCACAGTTCAGGGAGCTTGCTGCTTTCTCACAGTTCAGTTCAGACCTTGACCCTGAAACAAAGGCACAGCTTGCACAGGGTGAAAGAATACGTGAGATATTGAAACAGGACCAGTATAACCCAATGCCAGTAGAAAATGAAGTTATGATTATTTATGCTGCTACTAAGAAGTATCTTATTGATATAGAAGTTGAGGACATACTTGAGTTTGAAAAAGGTCTTTTTGAATATATTGATACAAAGTATCCGGAAGTGCCAGAAGCTATACGTACTGATGGCGAAATTAAAGAAGATATAGAAAAGAAGCTTGTTAAGGGAATAGAGGAATTTAAAGCAGATTTCATTAAGAACAGGTAATTATGCTGGCATTTGTGCCTGCGCGCTGCCTGGCACAAGGCTGATGTGGAAAATGCAGCGCAGAAATGAGGGTTAATATGGCCTCAATGAGAGACATTAAAAGGCGTAAAGAGAGTGTCCAGAGTACAGGACAGATTACCAAAGCTATGAAGCTTGTATCCTCTGTAAAACTGCAGAAAGCTAAAATTGGTGCAGAAGTTTCAAAGCCATATTTTGAAACAATGTATGAAACAGTTGCAGATATGATAGCTAAATCAGGACAGATGTCACATCCGTTCCTGCAGAAAAGCAAGTCTGATAAAAAAGCTGTAATAACTATTACTTCAAACAGGGGTCTTGCTGGAGGATATAATTCCAACATAGTTAAAATGGTTTCCAAGGATGAACGCTTTAATAAGGAAGATACTCTTATTTATGCTGTAGGGACTAAAGGGCGTGATTCCCTTTCAAGGCAGGGATATACAATAGCTGGCGATTATTCAGAGGCAATTAATGAGCCGCTTTATGCTGATGCAATGGAAATAGGTAAAGAGCTTTTAAGTAAATTTACAAGTGGTGAAATTGGTGAGATATATCTTGCGTATACAATATTTAAGAATACAGTTGTGCAGATACCTACACTTGTTAAATTGCTTCCTATAGATGCAGAAGATATTGTTTCAGAACAGGAAGAAGAACCAGAAAGCCCGCTTGACAAGATAACACTTATGAATTATGAACCAGAACCAGAAGAGGCACTTGATGCTATTATCCCAAAATATATTAACAGCCTTATATTTGGAGGACTTGTGGAGTCACATGCAAGTGAGAATGGCGCACGTATGCAGGCAATGGACTCTGCAACAAGCAATGCGGAAGATATGATTAGTGACTTGTCACTTAAATATAACAGGGCAAGGCAGGCTTCCATTACACAGGAACTTACAGAGATTATAGCAGGTGCATCAGCTATTTCATAGTTACTATACACGGCTTTGCTGTTTTATAGTAACATTTCAGGATTTATTCCCTGCCTGGCATTCTAAAAGCCGCCAGTATGTATTGATGGCTTTTAACTGGTGCAGGCAGGAACTAATAATAATAAAAAGGAGAAAGACGATGGCAGAATTAAATACAGGCCGGCTTACACAGATTATTGGTGCTGTTCTGGATATTAAGTTTCCAGAAGGAAAACTTCCAGAAATCAATGATGCTATAAGAGTGCCATTAAATAATGGTGGAAAGCTTGTAGTTGAAGTTGCGCAGCATCTTGGCGATGATACTGTGCGCTGTATTGCAATGGGACCTACAGACGGGCTTGTGCGTGGCATGGAAGCCGAGGCAACAGGCGGACCTATTTCCGTCCCAGTTGGCGAAGCTACATTAGGACGTATGTTTAATGTGCTTGGTGAGCCTATTGATGAAAAGCCTGCACCAACAGGTGTAAAATATGACCCAATCCATAGAAAAGCGCCAGCATTTGAAGAACAGTCAACGGCTACTGAAATCCTTGAAACAGGTATTAAAGTAGTTGACTTGCTCTGTCCATACCAGAAGGGTGGAAAGATTGGTCTTTTTGGCGGCGCTGGTGTAGGTAAGACCGTGTTAATACAGGAGCTTATAACAAATATTGCACAGGAACATGGTGGGTATTCAGTGTTTACAGGCGTTGGTGAGCGTACGCGTGAAGGTAATGACCTTTACTATGAAATGATTGAGTCTGGCGTTATTGATAAGACAACAATGGTGTTCGGGCAGATGAACGAGCCGCCAGGGGCACGTATGAGAGTCGGGCTTACAGGTCTTACGATGGCAGAGAACTTCCGTGACCGTTCAGGTAAAGACGTGCTTTTGTTTATTGATAATATTTTCCGTTTTACACAGGCTGGTTCAGAGGTTTCTGCACTGCTTGGGCGTATGCCTAGTGCGGTTGGGTACCAGCCTACACTCCAGACAGAAATGGGTGCATTACAGGAACGCATAACTTCTACTAAGAAAGGTTCTATCACATCAGTACAGGCTGTTTATGTACCTGCTGATGACCTTACAGACCCTGCTCCTGCCAATACATTTGCCCATCTGGATGCAACAACAGTTCTTTCACGTTCTATATCAGAGCTTGGCATTTATCCGGCTGTAGACCCTCTTGAGTCTACATCACGTATACTTGACCCTCATGTAGTAGGTGAGGAACATTATAAGACTGCACGTGGTGTACAGGAAATATTACAGAGGTATAAGGAACTCCAGGATATTATAGCAATCCTTGGTATGGATGAACTTTCAGAAGATGACAAGATTGTAGTAAACAGGGCAAGGAAAATACAAAGGTTCTTATCACAGCCTTTCCATGTTGCAGAGCAGTTTACAGGCCTTCCAGGGCAGTATGTGCCAGTAAGTGAGACTGTACGTGGTTTCCAGGAGATACTGGATGGCAAACATGACGAAATTCCAGAAAACCTTTTCCTTAATGCCGGCACAATTGACGAGGTTGTCCAGAGGATGAAGTCCAAGTAGAAAGGAGACCAGTATGGCTGACAAAACGTTCAACTTACAGATTATCTCCCCTACGCGTGTATTCTTTGATGGCGATGCAGAAATGGTAGAAATGAAGACTACAGAGGGCGAGATTGGTGTACTGGCCGGCCACATTCCTCTTACAGTTATTCTTGAGCCAGGAGTCCTGCGTATAAAACAGGCAGATGGCAAAAAAGAAGCTGCACTTCATGATGGATTTGTTAAAATCACAAAAAGCAAGGTAACTATACTTGCCGAGTCATGTGAATGGCCAGATGAGATAGATGTAAACCGCGCCGAAGAGGCAAAGCTGCGTGCAGAGCGCCGCTTAAAAAGTGGTGAAAAGTCTGTTGATATGATGCGTGCAGAACTTGCACTTAAAAAGGCACTGACAAGAATTGATATTGCAGGCAGATATAAATAGGACTGTATAAGAAAACAACAATGCTGTGGGCAGTAATGCCCGCGGCATTGTTGTAATAAAATTTATTTATCTGTAAACTTCTTTTTTATTTCTGAATCAGTTTTATAAAACCCCAAAAACAAAAACGCAATTCCTGCAAAATTTCCAGTAATAAGGGAAGCACGGACTGGGACATGGAATATAAACATCACCAGGCTTAATACAATTTCAATTACTCCTAAAACTTTTCCAAGGGATATAAAAATGCCAGGTGCAATACTTTGTGCATAATCCCAGTGTGCCTGGGTTCTCCGTGAAACAGATGTATTATATCCGTTACCTGATTTCATATCCTGCACAGGATGTTTTTTTAACATATATCCAGTTAAAATCATTACAAATGGCATAATAAGGTTTGTAACCAATAAAGAATACATATATTTTATCCCTCCATTTTCTGTCCATTATTTAATTCTTTTCCTGAAATAATTTTAATTTCCATATTTACCCCTCTGCAAACTGTATTTTACGTTTATGTAATTCTACAATTTTTGGCATTAAATTATATCATCTAAGTATTAACACATAGTATATAAGTATTACTTTTGCTATAAATTAGCTAAAAAAATTTTCCAAAATTCTTTTTCGTTATTTTTTATTTCTGTATAATAACTGTTATAATTATTTTTTTCAATAGAATTAATAGCTGTCTGGGCAAATTCATATGCCTGTTCTTTTGTATTGCCAAGTACATTAGTATCGGTTCCTAGTAAAAAGTTTATAAGCATTTGTTTCAAGTATTCTGAGAAGTATTCTATTTTGCCATCAGCAAAAATTCCAAATGGGTTAAAACCTGATAATTCCTCTGCTGTATCCCATGCATGTTTTACTTCATCTGGACAGTTTTCGTTAAAACTGTTATTTTGGTTTTTATCTTCAACTATTTTATTAAATTCATCCAGTCTGTTTAAATCAAGGCTGCCATCAAAATAACTTTTCCAGAAATTTATATCAGCCACATAAGGTTTATATATTTCTGTTTCTGGAAGTGAGAAAAAAGACCGGGACAAATCTGCTTCTTCTTCTGAAAGGGAAAGTGACCATAATATAACAGAGGAATTCTGGTCAATACATACTATTTCCCGGGTGCTGGAAAACATTAAATCTATATGTCCTGGTAAATTCCAGATTCCAATATCTTCTACAATCTCTTCCTTGTCATAATGTATCTTCATTCCACATACTTGGTATTTAGTTGAACATTTACCAATATCACCTGAAAATATACCTTCAAGTTTTTTTCCAGTTATTAATTGGTTATAATCTCCTTCTTTCATTAAAATATTATTTACGTTATTTACCATTGAATCCCAGTCTTTTTTGATGTTTTTACAATCTGTTGTATTATACGCTGGTTCAAACATATTGTTTTTTTCTGCAATTTCCTGGAACTGGGTTAATTTCTCCCAGGCGGCAAAAAACATAGGGGAGTCAGGAAGTTTTGATTCAGTATATTTGCAAAAAGCAAACATTTCAATGCTTGTTGCATTTTCTGGATTAACAGAATTAATATTTATATCAATCTTTTCTAATAT
Source organism: Lachnospiraceae bacterium (assembly GCA_022797375.1). Classification (GTDB taxonomy): domain Bacteria; phylum Bacillota; class Clostridia; order Lachnospirales; family Lachnospiraceae; genus Butyribacter. Next base: position 22,715 of record JAAWKM010000011.1, on the reverse strand, counting down.
ATCATTGGATTTCATAGTTACCGAAATAACAGGATTATTGTAAGAACTTTTATCAGAATATTCTGCTGATAAACAAATATTGCCAATCATACTATTTCCAAGAAATGAATCACTAATGGGATTTTCTGGTTTGTCTATATAAGATGTTTCTGGTTTGAAATCTTGTTGTGTATAGTTATTTATGCCTTGTGGCATTGTAAAATTATTTAATGCTGGTATCAAAATATTGTTTCCCCCTTTTTCATTCTAAAACTAAAAATTTGTCACTATTCACAGCTATGCTGTTCATAGTAACAAACAGTGAATGATAACAAAAACTTGCAGTATGCCAGAAAATAAAAAAATTATATTTTTTACTGGCATACTGCAAATAGACGGATATATTTCCAGGCTTCTTTTAATAAAGATTAGTTAAGATATTCTGCATAATCCTGTGCTGTTGTCTTGCCGTTCTTCCAGTCTTCCATTTTCTGCTTTGTAGCTTCTAATGTTCTCTTGGAAATATCAGGGAGTTCTTTGCCCCATGCAGCAGTAGCTTTGTCATAGCCCTTCTGGATAGCAGCCATCATTTCATCAGCTTTGCTTGTATCTCCGCCTGATAATGCTATTGCCATGCTTACAAGCCTGTCTGATGTTTTATTAACACCCCAGTAACCATCTTCGGAAATATCTTCCTGTGCTTTCCTGATTGTTTCAGGGTCAGCATTTTTAGCTGCTTCACCAAATATAGCTGATAAACTCTGGTTTGCAATGCCAAATTTATTAGTCTGTTTTGAAATTAACTTCTCAACAAGGCTTCTCATTGAATCCGCACGTGATTTCTGGTCTGCCTTTAATTTAGAAATAACAGCATCCCTGTTATAAATCTGGTTGGCACTGTCTTTCTTTTTAGTGTCTCCTTTTTCATAGACAACTTCGTTAGCTGTATTTTTTTCTGTTGTTGATGTTTCCTTCTGCTGTGCTTCCTTAGCAGCAGTTGCAGAAGCGGCAGCAGTAGTAGTTTCGTATGTTTGTGTTGCTCCTGATATTGATGATACGCTCATAATATAAACCTCCTTTTATACCATTTCCGCCAGTCCCCTGGCTGTATATAATGACTAATGTTTCTAACAATCTATGTAAACCAGATTATTATTGTATTATTTATATCGGGTCTGTAGCTGCATAAATTTAGCATATAAAAGGAAAAAAGCACCAAATATTAAATATTTATAAAAGTTTAAGATTTCTATTGGCTTTTATTGTTTATTTACAGGAGATATTTTTAATAATTTTCACATTTCTTGATATATGTTAATATTCTTATATAAATATCCAGGATAGATTTAACTGTGCAGTTTATTATTTTACCTGGTATGGAAAAGGAAGGAGCTTAAGGATGTTTAATTATGTTTACCCTGTTATTGCAAGCCAGGCGTGTTTTCCATTTTATTTGTCTGGAGTGGGTACCGCATCACCCGAATATCATGTTTTGAGGGAAAATGGCCTGGTTTCACATCAGATTTTATTTACACTTGATGGCGAAGGTATTCTAAATATAGATAATAAATCATTTGTTAATAAAAAAGGCACTATATTTTATGTAAAACCAGGTATTTCTCATGAATACTATCCACTTGGCGGGCAATGGACTACATGCTGGGTGGTTTTTAGAGGGGATTATCTGGCAGAGATAATGCAGCGGCTTGGATTTCCAGATTATATTTGTAAAAAACCTAAAAGCATAGATAATATTAAAAGGCTTTTTGATATGATATATGCTTCTGCAAAAAGTTCTGGCAGCATGGATGAAAAATGCTCTCTTCTGGTTTATGAATATATACTGGCTGTACGGGATGTGTTGCTGTTAAATGAAGATACTCCTGCAAATAGTATTATTAAAAATGCTATTACATATATTGATAAAAATTTTAACAAAGATATAAGCCTGCATGAATTATCAGAATTGTGTGGTATTTCAAGGCAGCATTTCTGCCGTGTCTTTAAAAAGAAAATGGGGATGAGGCCGTTAGAATATCTTACAAAGAAGAGAATTTCAGAAGCAAAAGTGCTTCTTATTAATACAAATAAAAGTATTGCTGCTATTGGTGAAGAAACAGGATATAATGATGCAAATTATTTTGGAATGGTATTTAAAAAGTATGAGGGTATTTCACCAGGGGAATACCGTAAAATAAAGAAATACCACATTATTCTATAAAACATATGGTATATGGAATATGTTAATATTTTAATATTTTGCAAATTATTTCAGATTGGATTAATTATTGGTTATTGTTACAATATTTTACAACAGACATTATTTTTTAACTATTTCAAAACAGGAGGAGGAGACATTGGGAAAGTTAAATTTAAAAAAGGCAGGTGCTGTTTTAATAAGCCTTTCAATTATGTTAAGCTGCACTTCATGTGCTGGCAGGAAAAATGAAGAAACAGGTAAAGAAAATTCATCTAGTAAACAGGAGGAAAATACAAGTATGCCAGATATAACAAATATATTTAACAGGGAGATGCCGGCAGATGCCAGGGAATATAATATAATTATAGATGGCAATGATATACGCACGGATAATAAAAACGGGCTTACATATAAAGGATTCGGCATTCTTAGTGGTAACTCTACAAGTGACCTTTTAATGGATTATAAGGCAGAAACCCCTGAGGCGTATGCAGAGCTTATGCAGTACTTGTTTGGTGGTGAATATCCCATTATGAACCATGTTAAACTTGAAATGGGTAATGACAGAAATAACTCAACAGGACCAGAGACAGCAACTAAGAGAAGCAGGGATGAGGTTACAAATATACTCCGCAATCCAGGCTGGCAGCTGGCAGCAGATGCTAAAAGGATTAATCCAGATATAAAGACAAGCATTTTAAAGTGGAATGCACCTGCATGGGTTAAAACAGGTAAAGATATTTATAACTGGTATAAGGAGGCAATACTTGCTGCTTATGAGCAGTATGGTTTTATTGTTGATTATATTAACCCTAATACAAATGAAAGATGGAATGGCGAAGATGATGTAAAGTTTACAAAGGAATTTGCAAAATGGATTGATGAAGAGGATGAGAAATCAATACCAGATGAAACTGCACGTAATCTTTTTAAAAAGATAAAGCTTGTAGTATCAGATGAATCTGGCACAGTTTCTGCAAGCGTGGCAGAATTCCTTAAAAGTGACAAAGATTTTTATAATGCTGTTGATGTAACAGGCTACCATTACAGTACAGATGATGATGATAATGGTGGTATGAAATGGTTTGCAGAAGAAATGGATAAAGAAGTGTGGAACAGTGAGGCACAGGCGGTGTTTTCAAATTCTGCTTTCCGTCCTTCTAATAATGTTAAAGACCCTTCTGTTGCAGGAACAGGTATAGGAGGTATAGGAAGCCCCCTTGAAATGGCTAATACGTTTATAAAAGGATTTGTAAACTCACGCCGTTCACATGTAATATACCAGCCAGGGATTGGTTCTTTCTATGAAGGCGGGCAGTTTTCTTTTAAAGAACTTGCCAGCGCAAGAGATCCGTGGTCTGGATGGATACATTATGATGCAGGGCTTCTTATGTTAGCCCATCTTAGTAAGTTTGCTAAAACAGGATGGGAAGATGAAAATAATACAACAGGGATATGGCGTGCCATACCAGAGGCAAGTGCATCATCAGCAGAGGGAATAAATCCTGTAAACGGGCGTAATGGCGGGGAAAATTACATGACACTTGCATCACCAGGAAAAGATAATTTCTCTACTATGATTGTAAACGACAGTGAATATACTATGGTTTATAATTTTACAGTGCAAAATATAAACTATAGTGAAAATGCAGGGCTTGCAGTATGGGAAACGAGGGCAGCAGATGAAGGTGCATTTAATGAGAATTATTTAAAATATTGTGGCAATGTAACTGGTTCAGGTGACGGAAAATATAAAGTTACAGTCCTGCCATTTTCAGCAATGACTGTAACCACACTTGATGTTTCAGAATGTGAAGGACGCATAGAAGCATTACCAGCTGAAGGGGAACGTTTTGTACTTGATACTGATAGCACAGGCAGCCGCCAGGACACATCTGGTATACATCTTTATGCAGATAATTTTGATTATACTGGCAAAAAAGTACCTGTGCTTGATGGCAAAGGCGGGTTTACAGGTGAAGAAGAGGATTATATTGCTTCACGTGGTGGTGACACAGGGGCAATGGCACGTTATACACACACATTGAATGGTGCATTTGAAGTGTATAAAACAAAATCTGGCAGATATGTGCTACGCCAGCAGCTTGATGAAGATGCATATGGAATTGGAAGTGCATGGAATAATGGTGATGCGGTTACAGTAATTGGTGATTTGCGCTGGATGAATTATGCTGCTTCTGCTGATGTCCTTTTTGAAGATACAAAGAAGCAGCCATATGCGGCCATATCCATAAGGCAGACAGGTTCATCACATACAATTGTAGCAAGTTCAGGGTATACATTGCAGTTATATTCTTCTGGCAAATGGAACTTATACCGGAGGGGAGAAATAGTACTTCATGGCAAAGCTGGTTCTGGTGACGGGTTTAAGAAGGGTGCTAACCAATGGAATAATTTAAGGCTTGAGGGTGCTGGTGGCAAAATAACTGCTTATATAAATGATAAAGAAGCTGGTGTATATAATGATAAAAAACCAATAACTGCCGGGCGTATTGGACTTGGAAGTTCATATACATTTACACAGTTTAGTAATTTAAGAGTGGATAAAATAAAAGGTGAAGTGCCATATTATACAGAACTTCTTGATAATATGGAAACATATGATTTAACACCTGGCAAGAATACAAGGCTGGTATATAATGGGGAATGGACACATGAAAACGGACAGTCAATGTTTGTATACCAGCGTAGCATTTCAACTGCCAAGAAACCAGGTGCATCCTTGGAATATACATTTACTGGTACCGGGCTGGAAATACTTGCAGGAACATTTGATAAAGCAAAACTGCGTGTTATAGTTGATGGTGAGGTGTACCAGGAGTCTGTTAAAACACAGGAAGCTGGTAATATGAATATGATATATTCATTAAACGGGCTTGAATATGGAGAACATATGGTAAAAATTGAACTGTTAAAAGGGGTGCTTAAGGTTGATATGGTAGGAATACTTGGGGATGTATATAAATAATATTATATACTCCTGCTGTGTTACTATTAAGCCGTAAGGCTGAATAGTAATCTATAATTTCCAGTTATCTTATGGTGGTTAAATGACATGGGATAACTGGAAATTGTCATATACCCAATGTATTATAGAAATGTTTACTAGCCGGTTTTCTTGCGGAACCAGTCGTATATTGCTAAATGTGTAAAAAACCCTTTTTCTTCTTTGTCTTGCTGGAGGCTTTTATATTCTTCACTGCTTAATGTTTCTTTAAGCTTTTCTTTTGAACTGTCAGGTACAACAGCATAAGTTTCATCTACGAAACAAAGGCTTGGGAAAAGGACACACCACCAGTTCCTTCCCTTTGCTTCCCCTATTTCAACGCATAATGCTTTATAATTTCCTGCTGGAAATACAAGGTCACCATATGATTTCACAGGAAAATATCTTTCTTCCAGAGAAACATTTACAGGATAGTTATATCCATTAACAGAAATAATATCAAGGGCAGAATTTTTTATATTATCTTCCTGTGCTGCCAGAAGTTTCCCGGCACTGGCGGCGGTTGAAGCACCTGCGACAGAATCTTTAATCCCGCCTATTATGCCATCCCGCACTTTTAATTTAAGTAACTGGTCATTTTCTGTATCACTATTTGCAATTACATGAAGCCTTATTATATTATTTGCAATATTTTCCTGTATTTGTGCAGGGCTTTCAGTCCTGCCTGGATGAAAGAATTTAATACCAGCAAGGAGCATGGAGAAAGATAATGCATAAATAAATATAAGAAATGGCACTTTTGGTGCTTTTGGCAGGTTTTTAAAATATGATTTCATATGTTACCTCTTTTCTACGCACATTATATGTAAGTACGGTTTAATTGATGAATAATAAAACTGTTTATATGGACATTATTCCCTGGAATTTTTAGAATATTCAGCCACCGCAAATATATACCAGCCGCATCTATTGTTACTATTCACGGCTACTGCCGCTCATAGTAACAAATAGTGCTGTAAAACCCGTATTTTTGTCATAAAACATGCCAAAAATCCTCGAATCTAACCGGCTGTGAATAGTAACCATCTATTCTTATTTTTTTATTAATAAATGCCAGAAAGGTGCATTTTCATATAAAATGTGATAATATATTCATCATGGGGTTTCCATAGGAATATTTTTTGAAAACAGAAAACAGGAGGTGCTTTATGGCTGCAAATAAAAATACAAAAAATATGCCAAAAAATGATAGCAAGCCTGTAAAAAAGAATAAAAAGAAACATAAAAAATTCTGGCTTGGTGTTAAAATCTTCTTGCTGCTGCTTTTGTTAGCAATTCTTGCGGCACTTACAGTATTTTATTTTAAGTTTGGAGATGAACTGTTACAGTGGAAAAACGAGGCAACAAAGGTTATAGAAGATTCGACTGTTGACACATTCCGTTCATCTGAAACAAGTATGGTATACGCATCTAATAATTCGGTAGTGGCTAAACTCAAGGGTGATAAGGACTCATATTACCTGACATTTGATGAAATACCACAATATGTAAAAGATGCAATGGTCGCAATAGAAGACAGGGATTTCTTTGAACATGACGGGGTAAACTTTTTATCAACATTTAAGGCGGCTGCATTGCTTGTTAAAAGTAAAATAATGGGGGAGAAGATACAGCGTGGAGGAAGTACAATAACACAGCAGACTGCCAAGCTTGTATTTCTTACAAATGCTAAAACGTACGAAAGAAAAATAAGGGAAATATTTATAGCTTTTGAAATGGAGAAGAAATATAGTAAAAACCAGATACTGGAGTTTTATATTAATAATATGTATTTCGCTAATGGTTATTATGGCATAGAAGCGGCGGCAAAAGGTTATTTCAGCAAGCCAGCATCAGAACTTACTCTGCCAGAAACAGCATTTTTGTGTGCAATACCAAATAACCCAAGCCTGTATGACCCTTTTGATAATTATGATAATACTATAAAGAGAAAATCACGTATATTAGAGCAGATGATGGAAGAAGGTGTAATAACTGCTGCACAGTACAGTGATGCAAATTATGAAGATATAGTACTTAATCCTGCAGAAGCTATTAAAACACAGAATTATATGACAACTTTTGCTGTAAGGTGTGCGGTAAAGGCACTTATGCAGTCACAGGGATTTGAATTCAAATATAAATTTGACAGCACAGCAGAGGAAGAAGAATATAATAAAAACTATGATGAAGTGTATAACGAGTGCCACAGCCTGTTATATACAGGAGGCTACAGGATTTATACTACACTGAATAAGAAGAAACAGAAACTCCTGCAAAAATCAGTTGATGAACAGCTCTCCTCTTTTAAAGAGAAAAATGATGGCGTTTATGCTCTTCAGGGTGCTGCTACGTGTATTGATAATAAGACTGGATATGTTGTGGCAGTAGTTGGAGGGCGCAAACAAAAGTCAATAACTGGTTATACACTTAACAGGGCATTCCAAAGTTACCGCCAGCCTGGCAGCTCGTTTAAACCGCTTGTAGTTTACACGCCACAGCTTGAAAGGGATTATACACCTGATACAATAGTAGATGATACCTATTTTGAAGACGGGCCAAGGAATTCTGATGGTGTTTATTCAGGAAAGATACCTTTGCGCTATGCAGTTGAAAAATCTAAAAATGTCATTGCATGGAAATTGTTTGAAGAGCTTACACCTAAAACGGGCCTGTCATATGTACTGAAAATGAATTTTAATAGAATAGATGCCAATGATTATTTCCCAGCAGCGTCACTTGGAGGACTTACCAATGGTGTGACAACGGTAGAAATGGCATCAGGTTATTCGACTATTGAAAATGATGGTGTTTTCCGTGAGCCTACTTGTATTAAAAAAATTACTGACTCAGAGGGAAATACAGTTGTAAATAATAATAAACTACGTAAAGAAAAACATGTATATGAAGAAAATGCCACACGCATGATGACAAGTATACTTACAGGAGTTTTAAAAACTGGTACAGCAGCAGGGCATGCACTTAGCAATATGGCATGTGCAGGTAAAACTGGCACAACAAGTGATAAAAAAGATGGATGGTTCTGTGGATTTACGCCATATTATACTACTGCTGTATGGGTTGGATATGATACTCCAAAGACACTTAGTAATTTATATGGTTCTACTTACCCACTCTCTATATGGGAGGACTTTATGGGAAAAATCCATGAAGGGCTGGCATATGAAGACTTTAAACCATATGATAATGAGGATAGCAGCAGTGGAGATAATAATTATTATTATGGAGATGATAATAACAGTGACCCTGTAGTGACTGTTCCTCCAGAAGAAACGAGAGAACCTGGTGAAGAAGATATAGATGTATACGAAACACCAGAGCCAGTAAAGACGAAGAAACCAGAAGAGCCGGAAGAGCCAGACGAACCAGATGAACCAGATGTAAGTCCTGATGATGACCCTGTGGTTATCCCGCCAGATGATGAAATAGAAGATATTCCTGGGGGAAATGAAGATGAACCAGAGGATGTTGGGGATGATGAGCCTGTTATGGGCATAGATGAAGGGGAAGACATTGACAGCCTGGAAGACCTGGAATAAATACGGTTCAATTATATTAGATACAGAGGTGTTGGAATGGTTACTATAAGTTTGTGTATGATTGTTAAAAACGAAGAAAAAGTTTTAAAAAGGTGTCTTGACAGCCTGTCAGATATAGCTGATGAAATAATTATTGCAGATACAGGTTCATCAGACAATACAAAAGATATTGCCTTGGAATATACAAATAATGTATATGATTTCCAATGGACAGGTGATTTTTCCGAAGCAAGGAATTTTGTTTCATCTAAGGCGACAAAAGATTATATTTATACCGCCGATGCAGACGAATATCTTGACGAGGCAAACAGAGAAAAATTAAAAAGGCTTAAATCAATACTTCTGCCTGAAATAGAAATTGTGCAGATGTTATATTGTACACCACCAGAGTTAAGCACTGTGTATAATTTTGAAAAGGAACACAGGGTAAAGCTTTATAAAAGGATAAGGAATTTTACATGGATTGACCCTGTCCATGAAACCCTGCGTATTGACCCTGTTGTGTATGACAGTGATATAGAAATACAGCATAGGCCTGTAGGCAGCCATGCACCACGTGACCTGGAAGCAATGGCAGCTATTTTCCAGTCTGGCAAAAGGCTTTCTAAAAAGATGCATCATATGTATGCTATGGAACTGTTCCGTTCTGGCAATGATAATGACTTCTGCAAAGCTGCCCCTGCATTTATGCAGACAATGGAGCAGGATGGCAGAAGCATGGATGAAGTAAAGGAAGCATTATGTGTACTGGCAAGATATTACCGCATTCAAAATGACCTGGCAGGATTTTTTACTAACGTCCTGAAAGACGCCATAACAGAGCCAAGTGCAGAAACATGCTGTGAACTTGGCATGTATTATGAAAATACTGGTAATTATAATGAAGCAATGATTTGGTACCAGAATGCACTTACAGAAACAGAAAGTATACTGGATATAAGGACATCTGGTGAAATTCCACAAAACGGTCTTGAAAGATGCCAGCTTAAAAACAGCACAAATACGGCATATAAGCCCTGAAAGGTTAATTATGGAAGAAAAAGCAGAATATATGACTATAGATAAAGAAACTGCCAGCAAAATAGAAAATAAAATGCCAGAAGAAAGTGAACTTTATGAATTAGCTGATTTATTTAAAGTATTTGGTGATTCAACGAGAATAAAAATACTTTATGTCTTATTTGAAAATGAAATGTGTGTATATGATATCGCAAATATTTTAAATATGACACAAAGTGCGATATCACACCAGTTACGGATACTTAAACAGAACAGGCTTGTCCGCTTCAGGAAAGAGGGCAAGACCGTTTTATATACCCTGGCAGATGAACATGTGTTTACAATACTGCGGCAGGGTATAGAGCATATAGAAGAATAATATAAGTACACATATTAAGGCGTGTCTGGGATAATCCTTTCCAGGCACGCCTTAATTATTTGAAACCATGTGCTATTTAACTCGGTAATTTTAGTAATATCTATATCTCCTGGGCGTTTTGCTGAAGTTTTTCAGCTATTATCTGCCTGACTGTTTCACCGATATGTTTTTTTTCTTTTTTATCCATATCTTCCATATAGATTGGCTGGCAGTATTCAATAATAACATGCTGGCTGTGTATCCAGGGAAGGTGTTTTTCAAAAACTTCGTCAGTATTATTTATTGCAACAGGTACTATAGGGCTTTTTGATTTATCTGCCAGTTTAAAGCTGGCATCATGGAATTCCAGAAGCCCCTCTCCTTTATTACGTGTACCCTCTGGTGCAATATAAATTGAAGTGCCATTTTTTAGGAGTTCTATGCCATCCATTATGGTTTTCATGCCTTGTTTTATGTCATCCCTGTCAAGGAACAAACAGTTCATGCATTTCATCCACCATGATATCATAGGAATATTTTCTATTTCTTTTTTAGATACATAAGCTGTGCGCATTGGTGCTGTTGTATAACCAACCAGAATGTCAAAATAACCTCTGTGGTTATATGTATAAAGCGCAGGACGGTCATGTAATATATTTTCTTTGCCTTTGATTGTCAGCTTTACACCAGAGATAAAAAGAATAATCTTAAAACCTGCAACAACACATTTCTGTGCAATAATAGCTTTTTTCTTTGGATTTATCCTGCCTGTTATCCATTCTACCAGGCACATTGGAATTGTAAAAAAAGAATATATTATTAAAAATAGTGCTACTAAAATTAATCTCATAAAAATTTCTTCTCCTCTTTTAAATTTTATGGGGTATCTTCCGTATCTTCAGAAAAGGCATCTTCTGGCTTATTCTGCAAGTCCGGTGATTGTGTTTCATCTATACCAGGTTCTTGTTCCGGGTCTTGTGCTATAGCAGGTATACCAGTATCTTCTGGCGTATTATCTGGTTTCATGGTGTCTGCTGGTTCATTGGTTATGGCTGGTTTTGGCGTTTTAGCAGGTTTTGGTGTTTTAGCAGGCTTTGGTGTATTAGCAGGCTTTGGCGTTTTAGCGGGCTTTGGCGTTTTAACAGGCTTTGGTGTATTAGCAGGTTTTGATGTTTTATCTGGGACAGGTGTGTCTTCTGGCTCCGGGATTACTACAGGAGGGCGTGTAACAGCTGGTTTTGGCAGCGGTGACGGGCTGTGGCTTGCATATGCTGTAGTTTTTGGTGTAGGAGCTGTTGTCATCTGTGGTTCTTTTGGTCCATTAATATCTATATCTTTTATAATATCATCTTCTGGCACTTTGTCATCTATAGTTGTAGTCTGGTAGTATTCTTCCAAAGTAAGTTTCTTTTTATGAATATATTTTGCAAGGTTTACACCAACATACCTTATATGCCAGGGTTCATAAGAATAACCTGTAATATCAGACTTGCCTTTTGGATATCTTATGATAAAGCCAAAATTATGGCAGTTTCTGGCAAGCCATTTTCCTTCAGGACATGAAGCAAATGATTCCTCTATGGTACAGTTTACTGTATCACTAGATACATCAATAGCAAGCCCAGTCTGGTGTTCACTGCATCCAGGCTGTGCTGATACCTTATTAGTATCTTCTTCACCACGTGTATTTACATTGTTCTGGTAAATTGCATTTTGTCTTTCATATGAACGGTAAGCAGAAACTACCTTTAATTTATATTTTTTCTTTTTCCTGGCTTCTGCGAACATTTTTTCTATAGCTTTTGCAGCTGCTTCACGCATATAGCTCTTCTCATAAATTCCAGTATAACTATAACTGACATCAGGAATTACTAAGTCCTCTGGAACATAGTCCTCTGGCATAGGGTAGTCTCTGTTTACAAGGACAGTGTAACTCGCAGGGTCAGTATTCACCTTAATTAATGGCGCATCTGTACTATAAGTTTTATATTCTTCCATACTACTGTTTCCTGGATTATTGTTATTATTATAGTATTCCCCAGAACTGTCCAATGTACCAGAAGAAAGCTGTATATTATTTCTTCCTGGGAGGTGTTGTCCTGCAAAAAGAATTGCAAGTATAAGGCATAATAATATAAGCAGTCTGGCCGCCCATATTATATAAGTCCTGCCTCTTTCCCTTCTTCTATTCTGTTTATCTTCCATAATATATATAAAACCATGCCTTTCCATTATACTGGATTATAACAATTCGATAAATATTATTATAAACCAGCCTTATAAGTATATCACGAACATAGAAAAAAATCTCCAATAATTTCTCTTTTTATGGTAAAATATCTGTAATATTTGTTACTATTCACAGTAAATTAAATCCGAGGATTTTTGACATGTTTTTTTCGTCAAAAATACGAGTTCTTTGATGCCATTTTGCACGTTTTTTGTGCAAAATGTGTACATATTAAAAAACAGGAGGATATTATGGACATTATACCAGAAAATACAATAAAAATAAAAGCCCCTGCTAAAATAAACCTTACTCTTGATGTAAAAAGCCGGCGTAATGATGGTTACCATAATCTTGAAATGGTTATGCAGACGATAAGTGTCTATGATGAACTTGAAATTTCAGTTCTGCCAGAAAACCCAGGGAAACCGGTTATATTTAAGATGGATAAAGAACTTCCTGACAAAATACTGCCAGAAGAGAACCTTGTATATAAGGCAGCATCTGTTATGAAGGAAAAATACAATATTAAGAATTCTTTTAATATATTCCTTAAAAAAAATATTCCTGCTGCTGCGGGGCTTGCTGGAGGGAGTACTGACTGTGCTGCTACTATTATTGCTATAAACAGTATGTGCCAGCTTGGGCTTACAGATGAAGAGTTATGCAAGACAGGAGTGTCACTTGGTGCAGATGTACCTTATTGTATAAAAAAGGGTACAATGCTTTCACAGGGGATAGGTGATATACTGTCACCATTGCCACCACTTGCGCAGATATGGCTTGTATTAATAAAACCTGGTGTATCTGTAAGCACAGCTTATGTATATAAACATCTTGAATTAGAGAAACTTCCATACCATCCTGGTACAGATGAAATGATAAAAGCCATACAAAATAATGATATTCCATGTATAGCCTCATGTATTTTTAATGTCCTTGAAACTGTTACAATTAAAGAATATCCTGTTATTGATGAAATCAAAAAATTTCTGGCAGATAATGGGGCAGCAGGGGCACTAATGAGTGGCAGCGGGCCAACAGTCTTTGGTATATTTGAAAATGAAAACAAAGCAAGGGCAGCATACCATAAAGCAGAAAACTACTGGAAGAAGGATGGCATATATAATAATTTTGATATTATATTGTGCCATACAGTACAGCAATAGCAGGCTGCATGTATAAAAGCAGGATAGTATATTAAAGTAAAGGATAATATTATATATGAACAAAGACGTAATTGTTACACTTAAAGGGCTGGAATACCAGCCTGATGGAAGTGGTGTAGAAGAAATAGAAACATGCCAGCCAGGTATTTATAAGTTTATGCAGGATAAACATATAATAACATATGGAGAGCCTTGTGACGGAAATCCTGGTGAGTCTGTCCAGAACCTGCTTAAAATCAGTGAAGGGACAGTTTCAATATTAAAACGTGGGCAGATTGCCACTAACATGGTTTTCAGGGAAGGATACCACTATTCAGGCACTTATGGAATTGATTATGGTGCATTCTCATTTCCAATTGATATTGTAACCTCACATCTCGTTATTATAGAAAATACAGACTGTATGAATATAGAGATTAGTTATAGCCTGGAAATTGGAAATAACTATATATCCAGACGTACAGTCTGTATTAATATACGTTCTGCGGGTGTTTTGCCAGATACACCTTAGCAGGCAGGTTTGCTTACTGTTTTATATTTGAGACTTTTCTGATACAAAGGAAGCATACAGGTACAATATATACAACTGCACTTACCCATGCGGACTGGTCGGCGAAACATATTGCTGTAAAACCATATAAAGGCACAAATATTTTGCTGGTAGCAATTCTTGCAACCATTTCTACCACACCGGATAGTATCGCACGTCCTGGATAGCCAATTCCCTGTACAGTCATGCGGCATACGTTTAAAATTCCTAAAGCCCAGTAGAAGAATCCGAGGCAGAACAGGTATTTTGCAGAAGCATCAAGCACTTCTGTTTCATCTGCACTTATAAACATCCTGGATAATATACCACCAAAGAATATAAGGATTGTACCTGCAAAAATGCCATACAGGACACCTGTTATAATTCCGTCACGCAGGCCCTTTTTAATGCGTTCAGGTTTTCCAGCACCAAGATTCTGGCTGCAGAATGTAGAAACTGCTGTAGCTATTGCATCAAATGGGCACATTGCGAACTGTTTTATCCTCATTCCAGCAGTAAATCCTGAAACATATACACTGCCAAGCCCGTTATTGGCTGACTGCATAACCATACTGCCAATAGCAGTAACAGAATACTGGAGTCCCATTGGAACTCCCATCATTAACATATTGGCTGTTACATTTCCTTTGATTTTACAGTCCTTTTTTGAGAGTTTTAATATAGGGAACTTTTTCCACATATATATAAAACATAAAATGCCACTACAAGCCTGTGCGGTTATAGTAGCAATTGCAGCCCCTGCACAGCCCCATTTTAAGATTATTATACAAAATAAGTCAAGCAGTATGTTTAATATAGTAGAAAATACTAAAAACATAAATGGTGTTTTGCTGTCACCTACTGAACGGAGTATACCTGATAGCAGGTTATAAAGCATTGTAAATGGTATTCCCAGAAAAAGGATTAGAAGATATATGTAAGAATCCTGGTATATATCTTCTGGTGTTGACAGTATATGTAAAATTGACGGGCATAATAGTGCACATGATATTGTAAGTACAGCAGCCACAATTAATGTTAAAAAACCTGCATGGAACATACATGAATGCATCGCTTTATAATCCTTTGCACCAAACCTCTGGGCTATAGGTATTCCAAAGCCACAACATATACCAATGCAGAAACCCATTACAAGGAACTGGACACTTGCGGACGCACCTACGCTTGCAAGTGCTTTTGTACCAAGATAATTTCCCACTATGGCAGCATCAGCCATATTATATGTCTGCTGGAAAATATTACCAGCCAATAAAGGCAGTGCGAATTGCAGAATCAGCTTTAAAGGTTTTCCATCGGTCATACTCTTTGCCATAATTACCTCCATTAGAAATTCATTTCACATCATTAAAACCATACAAATGACAGATATATTTGTATGGTTCTAATATTTTTACGTTATTTTTCTTTTTTAGAAAGTTTTGATTTAACTTTTTCAGAAAACTTCATTTTCTTTGGTTTTGCTTCAAGGTTTGTACGCAGCCCCTTGACCTCCATAATGTAAATACCACTTACAATTGCACGTATTTCCTTTTTAACGGGTATAAGTGCAAAAATCTTTTCATCACACAGCAGAGGCATGATTTTCGGACCGACTTTCGCCTTGACAACTGGTACTTTCTGTCCTCTCATATACTTAGGTGTCTGGTCGATAACCAGCTGTGGAAGCCCTGATTCTTTTAGCTTCATATGTTTTTTATCAATTATAAGCATTGATACACTTTGTGAAGCCGCCTGCATTTCCTTCTGTGTTTCTTCTTGTTTTTTCTGGAGTTTTCTTCCATAAATACTAAGCGCTATAAGCGCAGCAACCATAAGTACAAGTATTACAATTAAAACTATAACAAATGGACGTATGCAAAACACAGGAAACAGCATCATCTTATTACTCATAACCAACCTCCATAATCAAAAATAATGCAAACATAATAATGATATCATATTCTGTATTTTATGCAATAAGATTTTTAAAAAGTATCACGCCCGTTTCACACAAGAAAAATGCAAAAACAGCATTTTTCATTACTATTTGTGCCGTGCAAAGCACGGCATGGGGATTTTTATGAAACGGACGTGTAAAAAGCATGGTTTACTTTATTCTTCAATACTTGGTATGTTTACTTGTATATCTGTATCTGCATCATAATCTATGCCTTCAGCTCCAAATCCGAATATTTCATAAAAATCTTTCCAGTATCCTTCAATATCTGCAATATCTTTTATATTGTCTTCTGAAACACTTTCCCAGAGCCTGGAAATTTCTTGTTGTACTTCCTCTTTCATTTCATAATCATCCATCCGTATGAGATGGTTTTCATCTACAGGTATTCCGCCATTGGCGCAGATGCGGCCGCACATAAGCCTGTACATCTGTTCAATACAGCCTTCGTGCAATCCTTTGTCCTTCATTACTTTATATAGTAAAGACATATAAAGTGGAACTATTGGAATTGCAGAGCTTGATTGTGTAACTAATGCCTTATTAACGGAAACATAAGCAGAAATACCGGGATATTTTTTATTTATATTTTCTGCTGTCTTATATAAATCAGCTTTTGCCTTGCCTATAGTGCCATTGTAATAAATTGGATGGGTGAGTTCTGGCCCTATATAAGAGTACGCAACCGTAAGCGCGTTATCTTCAAGTACATCAGCTTTCTTTAAGGCGTTAATCCAGAGTTCCCAGTCTTCACCTCCCATAACTTTAATCGTGTCATATATCTCTTCCTCTGTTGCAGGAGGTATTGTCACAGAGGAAATTTTGCCTGTCATTAAGTCTATTGTTTTGTTAGTATATTCTGTATCTGTTGTTTTTAGGACAGAACGGTATGTTACCCCGTCAGGTGCTTTTCTTCTTGGAGCAGCGATACTGTATATTACCATATCTGCCTTGCCCCAGTCATTTTTGATTAATTCAATTGTCTTATCTTTAATCTCCTGGGAATAGGCATCTCCATTTAATGATTTTGCATAAAGCCCGTCTTTTATGGCAAATTCTTCAAATGCTGCTGTATTATACCATCCTGCTGATGCTGTACGTTTTTCCTTGCCTGGTTTGTCAAAGATTATCCCAATAGTATCAGCACCATATGCGTATGCTGCTGTAATTCTGCTTGAAAGTCCATATCCCATTGATGAACCTATAATAAGTACCTTTTTATATATATTTGTCGCTGGTTTTAGCTGTGATTTTACATATTCAATTTGTTGTTTTACTATTGCCCTGCATCCTTCTGGATGTGCAGTTGTACACATAAATCCTTTTACCTTTGGCTGAACAATCATTTTTATACCCCGTCTTTCTTCAAGCTTGTAAGTTTATTACTACATTTTTCTTCCACTGGATATCTGTTATTTACATTTAATTATTATGATACCATAAAGAGACACCTATGTCAAAAATAACCATAATGGTGTTGTGCCTGAAAACTGCTGCCAAAATCTAAAAATTTATTATTTGTTATAAATTCATAAATATTTATAATTTTATGTTTACACCGAACTAGCGTTCCGGTATAATAAGGCTATATAATATTACCAGATTATGAAAGGATTACAGCTATGATAAAGCCAGATAAAGTTACATTTAAGATTGCGTTTTATATTTTTCTTATAATTGTGGGGATTTTAATACTTATATTAACAATTGCAGGTACTAAAAATGCAGATGAAGGATTGATATCTGTATGTATAACAGTCTGGTTTCTTTTCACGGCATTTTGTATATATAAAATAGCCAGGGCAAAGAACAGACGCCGTTCTTGCCATAAAGGAGATTATTCTATATATGAACTGGATGAAATGGATGGAATAGATTTTGAACATTTTACATGTGATATTTTAATTGCTAATGGCTTTGAACGTGCAGAAAGCACTAAAGCCAGCTGGGATTTTGGCATAGATGTGCTTGCCACTAAAGATAATGTCACATATGCAATCCAGTGTAAAAGATATAGCAGCCTTGTAGGGATAGAGGCGGTACAACAGGCATATGCGGGGCGTGCTTACTATGAATGCCATGTTGCAGTGGTGTTTACAAACCAGTATTTTACAAGAAGCGCAAGGAAGCTTGCTGATAAAATAGGGGTTGTGTTATGGGACAGGAATATGCTTTATAATCTGTTATAATAAAACGAAGGGGAATAACATGTATACAACAAAGATTTCAGTACGCAGCCTTGTTGAATTTATATTACGCTCTGGAAGCATTACCTCCTCATCAGGGATAAAAGACCCTGATGCAATGCAGGAAGGGGTACGCATACACAAAATGCTCCAAAGGAAAATGGGTGCTGGTTATAATGCTGAGGTGGCATTGTCTGTAACATTGCCTGTGACATATGGCGGGACAAGTTTTGAACTGACTGTTGAAGGAAGGGCAGATGGCATATTTATAGATGAAACGGGTGTTAATATAGATGAAATTAAGGGCGTGTATAATGATATTTCTATAATGGAAGAACCAGTTGCAGTGCACCGGGCACAGGCACTTTGTTATGCCTATATATATTCTTCAGGACATAAACTGGAACAGATTGGTGTACGTATGACATATTGCCATATTCCTACAGAAAATGTCCGCTATTTTAATGAAATCATTGGATATGGCAGTTTGGAAGACTGGTTTAACCAGTTAATTAATGAATATGCTAAGTGGGTATCATGGCAGATAGAATGGCATAAGAAAAGGAATGCCTCAATACAGGGTTCAGAATTTCCGTTTGAATACCGCGAGGGACAGAATAATATTGTAAAGGGAGTGTACCAGTCAATTTTACGTAAAAAACGGCTTTATATAGAAGCACCAACGGGTGTTGGCAAAACTATATCTGTTCTGTTTCCAGCTGCCAAGTCAATGGGGGAAGGTATTACAGAGAAGATATTTTACCTTACTGCAAAGACAATTACAAGGACAGTTGCAGAAGAAACTTACCAGATTCTTTCTGGCAATGGCATGGCATTAAAGAACATTACTATTACTGCAAAAGAAAAAATATGTATACTTGACAGGCCACAGTGCCATCCATCAACATGCGGGAGGGCATTAGGGCATTATGACCGCGTAAATGATGCAGTGTTTGATATTATTACCCATGAAGATAATATTTCCAGGGAAGTTATAACGCGATATGCTGAAAAACACAATGTATGCCCGTTTGAGATGTGTCTTGATACAGCTATGTGGGCGGATGCAGTCACAGGTGATTACAATTATGTATTTGACCCTTCTGCAAGCCTTAAACGTTTCTTCGCAAACCAGGCGCAAAATAATTATGTTTTTCTTATAGATGAAGCACACAACCTTGTTGACAGGGCAAGGGAAATGTACTCTGCAGAATTAATTAAAGAAGATTTTCTTGATGTTAAGAAGATAACAAAATCTTTAAGTAAAAAGATTACGAATGCACTGGAGCACTGTAACCAGTGCTTGTTAAAATTAAAAAGGGAATGTGATGATGTTAAAAAGTATGAAGTTAATGATATTGAAGAGTTTATATTAAAACTTATGCGGCTGTCAGCAGTTTTTGACGAATATTTCCAGAAACAGTCTGCGTCAGTTAATCCTGTAAAACCAGAAATACGTGAAAAACTTTTAGATTTTTATTTTAAAGTATATGGTTTTTTAAGTATATATGAAATACTTGATTCTAAATATATTATATATAGTGATTATACAGATAATGGTTTTTTCTGTCTTCATTTAAAATGCATGGACCCGTCTGGCAATCTTGATAATTGTCTAAGCAGAGGGACTGCAGCAGTATTTTTCTCTGCTACACTGCTTCCGGTGCGTTATTATATGGAACAGCTTGCTGGAAGGGCAGATGACTATGCAATATATGCGCCATCACCATTTCCAGTTGATAACAGGTTATTAATGGTTGCATCAGATATAAGTACAAAATATACAAGGCGTACACCATCAGAGTATAAAAAATTTGCAGGATATATTTATGATTTTATAAGTGCTAAAACAGGAAATTATATGGTCTTTTTCCCATCATATAAGATGATGGAGGATATAACCTGGCATCTGGAGGATTACCTACATTTAAGTGGGTATACGCAATATGATACTGGTAATTATATAGATAGTCATGACAGCAAAATTTGCTTATGCAGGCAGGATATGTCAATGGATGAGCAGGAACGTGAAGACTTCCTGTTAAAGTTTACAGATAACCCGGATTATACTACTATAGGTTTATGTATAATGGGCGGGATATTTGGAGAGGGAATAGACTTAAAATATAACAGGCTTATTGGTACTGTTATTGTTGGTACAGGGCTTCCTATGGTGTGTACTGAAAACGAGCTTTTCCGTGAATATTTTGATGAAGAAAAGGGGGCAGGTTTTAGTTATGCCTACCAGTATCCAGGAATGAATAAAGTATTACAGGCAGCAGGCAGGGTTATAAGGACTAGTACTGATAAAGGGGCTATATTACTGCTTGATGAAAGATTTCTTAAGCAGGAATATATAGAATTATTTCCACGTGAGTGGTACCCATATAATATTGTAAACAGGAATTATATGGGTACATGTATCAGGGGATTCTGGAATAACCAGAAGTAATTAAGAACGGTAATCACCATTTATCTTAACATAATCATATGTAAGGTCACATCCCCATGCCCTGGCACTGGCAGAACCCTGGTTTAAGTTTATCTTAATATAAATTTCATCTTCTGCAAGGATTTTGGCAGCATTTTCTTCTGAAAATACAAGTCCCATCCCATCTTTGCATACTAAAATTTCACCAGCAGCCGACTGGAGCTCTACATCAATTTTAAGTACGTCAATATCAATATCTGCATAACCTATTGCACAAAGAATACGCCCGCAGTTGGCATCCCCGCCAAATACAGCACATTTTACAAGCGAAGAGCTTATTACGCTCTTTGCTGCTTTAATTGCTGTATCAGTATCAGGTGCACCAGTACATTGGCATTCAACAAATTTGGAGGCTCCTTCCCCATCTGCTGCCAGCATTTTTACCATGTCAAGCATTACAATGTATAAAGCCTGTTTAAATATATCATAGTTTATGCCATCTGTTGTAATCTGGCTGTTGCCAGCAAGCCCGTTTGCCATAACACTAACCATATCATTAGTTGACGTGTCCCCGTCAACACTAAGGCAGTTATAAGTGGTTTTAACAATATCTGAAAGAGCTTTCTGTAACATTTCTGTTGTAACCGCAACATCTGTTGTAATAAAGTTAAGAGTAGTTGCCATATCAGGGTGTATCATGCCACTTCCCTTTGCCATTCCGCCAATATGGCATGTTTTTCCATCTATTTCAAATTCAACAGCACATTCTTTTCTTATGGTATCTGTAGTCATAATTGCATTAGCTGCCTCTGTATTGCCATCTGGAGAAAGCCCGTTTACAAGTTTTTCCATATTATTTGCAAATGGTTCAATATGTATAGGCATTCCTATAACACCTGTAGATGCTACAATAACTTCTTCTGGTTTAATTCCAAGTACATCTGCAAGCAAAATACTTGTCTTTTCTGCAATTTCTTCACCATTGGGGTTGCAGGTATTGGCATTTTTGGAATTGGCAATTACAGCCCTTGATATTCCGTTGCTTTTTTTTAGGTGTTTCTGTGTTACGGTAATAGGTGCACCTTTTACTTTATTTCTGGTATAAACTGCTGCTGTGTTACAAGGTGCACTGCTATATATTAAGCCAAGGTCATTCTTTTCCTTTACAGGGTTAATACCACAGTTCAGCCCGTTTGCAGTAAAGCCTTCTGGTGCACATACTCCGCCTCTGGTATATTTATATCCGTCAAATTGTTCTTTTTCCATAGTATCCCTCATTTCTGTAAAACATTTTGTAGAGCTTTTAATATAATATTGCAGAATCATATTAACAAAAATATCAATAAAATGCAACAAGTGCGCCAAGCACGTCCGTTAATATTATTTATATGGCAGCTGCTTTTTGCTATTTAATTGACAAGCAGTGCACATCATGATATCATAATTTTTAGAGTGCATGACGCACTCTAAAGTACCAGGCAGATATCCAGATTATATAAAGAATAAAATCAGGATACTATTTTATTATGGAGGTGTTTTATGGTACAGCAGGTTTCAGATTTTGAATTAGAGCTTATGAAAATAGTATGGGAGAACGGGGGCACAGCACTTTATGCTGAAATTACTAGTGCATTAGATAAAAAGGGAATTTCTGCTACAAAGAATACTATTATTTCGCTTTTATCACGCCTTGTGGGTAAAGGATATCTGGAAACTAATAAGATAGGAAGGCGTAATAAATATACCGCTATTGTTTCTGCTGATGAGTATAAAGCGGTACAGACTACTGCTTTTATAGATAAAATTTATGAAGGAAATGTACAAGGCCTTGTATCTACACTTATACAAAAAAATATGATTTCAACAGAGGAATATGAGGAACTTAAAAAGTACTGGGATGTTACCATGAAGCCGTAAGGCTGGATAGCTGTTACTATTCACAGTTATGTTGTTCATAGTAACTAACATTTAATAAACATATAAACCAAAATATCACGTCCGTTTCATAAAATTTCCCATGCCGTGCTTTGCATGGCACAAATAGTAATGAAAAATGCTGTTTTTGCATTTTTCTTGTGTGAAATTGTAATGATTGTTAGACAGCGTTTTTTGC
>JAAWKM010000151.1 GCA_022797375.1 Lachnospiraceae bacterium | reverse complement strand
AATAGTAATGAAAAATGCTGTTTTTGCATTTTTCTTGTGTGAAATTGTAATGATTGTTAGACAGCGTTTTTTGCTGTCTTAGAATCATTTTTCACACTAGTTTCCTAGTGCCAGGGATACTGGAATCCTAATGTTTTAAAAGATGTAATTTATCCGCAAATACTGAAAGCTTCCTGCCCATAGGAAACTCATAAAGCTCCTGTCTGTTTAACCCTTGTAATTTAATTACAAGCATAAAATATACAAGCACCGCCGCTGCTACTGCTGGGAGTATTGCAATATAAATTTTATGTGACAGGATAAAAAGCAGGTAATATATTGCAAATGTCACGATTCCCATTACAAATGAAGCTATAAGGGGAACGCAGAAAGTCCTTGTTACTTCCTGGTTATATTCCAGGTACTTCTTCAGTGACCTGCCATTTAATATACATACAAGTACAGGATATGTCACATTTCCTGCCACAAGTGCAAACACCCCCATATCTGTCCATAAAAGAAGCCCTGCCACTATTCCTATATGGACTACAAGAGATATAAGTGAATGTATAACAGGCAGCCCCATTTTATCTATGCTCTGCAGCACACCATTTGTAACGGTAGAAAGTGCATAAAATATTATACATACTGAGCCTGTTATAAGCATAAGGCCACCTGTCTTATAGTCAGAGGATGGGAATAAAAGCCTTATTACAGGCTCTGCAAGAACTGACAGCCCCATTGCTGAAGGGAATGCTATAATCATATTAAACTTAACCGCCATTGATACTTTATCTTTTACACTATTAATTTCACCTGATGCAAATGATGTAACAAGGCTTGGTATCATTGAGGAAGCTATTGCAGTAGATACTGCTACAGGCACATTGACAAGCAGTCTGTACTTTGTACTA
Organism: Lachnospiraceae bacterium; assembly: GCA_022797375.1. Classification (GTDB taxonomy): domain Bacteria; phylum Bacillota; class Clostridia; order Lachnospirales; family Lachnospiraceae; genus Butyribacter. Next base: position 7,485 of record JAAWKM010000151.1, on the reverse strand, counting down.
TATATGCCTTGCATTGTACTTACTACCTTATCTGAAACCCCTTTCATGTCCATAACCCCGTTAAAAAGGGTTACATCCACAATCCCGCTTAACTGGTACACTGTCTGGCTTAATATAATAGGTATAACTGTAACCGCAATTATCCTGAATGACTGTGTTGCAGAAATAGCCCTTGCTGTTTTATCGCGGCTTTCCTGCTTTTTCATAACAGGACGGTAGCCCATATATATAAATATAAGTATTACCAGTGCAATAAGTGCACCTGCACATGTACCAAGCGTGCCACCTGCTGCACCCCATGCTGGAAGTTTGTCAGAAGCACTATGTGCACGCATAAAAAAATATGCAGCAATTACACTTACAAATGCATTGGCAACCTGCTCAAATATTTGTGAGACTGCTGTAGGCAGCATTGTCTTCCTGCCCTGGAAAAGTCCCCTTAATGTCCCCATTACAGCCACTATAAATATAGTTGGTGCAAGTATTTTTAATGGTATTGAAACACCATTATATTTAGAAAAAAACTGGCGCTCAAGCCAGTCCGCACCAAAATATACAAAAAGTGCTGCACTTCCGCCTGTTATTACAGATACAAGCATTGAATACCTGAAAATTTTATAAGCATTTTTATACCTTTTCTGTGCACATCTGGCAGATACCATCTTAGATACTGCCATAGGCATACCATAAGAAGATATTATAAGGAGAATATTATAAATCTCATATGCCGCTGAATATATTCCATTGCCCTCATCACCAATTATATTTGCCATAGGAATACGGTAAATCATGCCGATTACCCTTACCATTATAGACGCTATGGCAAGAATACTGCCTTGTTTAAGGAATCCGCTTGTGGTGTTTTCCTTTGAAGAAGCCATCCCGCTGTCCTCCTTCTAATTCCTTGTTATACCAAGTGCATTTAATATTTCCTCCTGCCTGCACTCCATTGCCATCCTGTCACCATCTGTCATATGGTCATATCCCATAAGATGCAGCATACTGTGTGCTGTAAGGAAACATACTTCTCTTTTTAATGAATGTCCATATTGTTTTGCCTGCGTGGCAGCACGTTCAAGCGATATAACAATATCACCAAGAAGCAGTTCCCCGCTTTCAGGATTAAAATATGAAGCCAGTGCATCATCTTCTTCAAGTATTGAAAAATCTGCTGGCGGGCTGTATTCTGCCATTGGAAATGAAAGGACATCTGTAGGCACATCAAGCCCCCTGAAATCCCTGTTTAACACACGTATCCCATCATCATCAGACAATGTAATATTTACCTCGCACTCATATGGGCAGTTTTCTAGTTCTAAAGATTTTAATACAACTTTTTTTAATATTTTCCCATAATCAAAATCCACCTCATAGTCTGTTTCCTTCTCCATTAGTATTGTCATTCCACAACCAAGCCTTTCCTCTATAAATAATGTTCTTCTCTGGTTTCTTCCTTAAAAGCATTATTAATATAAAAATCCATAAGCTTTTCTATATGCTCCTTATCAATCCCTGAATTATCAAAACTTCCCTTTGCCAGCCTTGAATTAAATACACTTTTTACAAGCTTTTCATCTGGTATCTGTTCCCTTTTGCCTGTCCTGTCAAAATATTCATCTGTTGAAATAATGCTGTCACTAAGCATTACAACTGCTGCTTCTGGTGAAGCTGGCTTTTCTGGCATTTCCCCATGCTGCTTTATTATATCTGCAAGTTGTATAGGAAAAGCAAACTCCTTTACTATCTGGCTGCATGCTTCATTATAATCTTCATTTCCATAAATCCTGCCTGCCTCATGGTAAAAACCGCCTGCCCTGGCAAGATTTTTGCCATATCCTGCAAATTCTGCTGCCATGCCCGACAGGTTGCCTGTCCTCAGGGAATGCGTATATAAAGCCTCTGAGTAATCTTTAATTTTCTGCATAAGTTCATGGTTTACGCTTGCAAGTTCAAGTATGGCTTTCTCATCCATGACACTGCTTTTATATTCATTCTGGCTTCTTGTATTTTTTCTTTTAATACGGTATGTAACCAATGAAGTAATTAAAAGGGCTATATCTCCAGTAATACATTTAAACAGAAAATCCCTGTTGTCCCATGTTGCTTTTAAACTGCCATTAAGAACTATCCCAATAACAAGCGTTAATGAAATAAAAATAACTGCTGCGTATATAAAAAGCCTTTGTTTCTTGATTTCTGATACAACAAGTGCAAGAAGTATGCCAAGTAACGCATAAAATATTATAATTTTTGTATCCGCTGCTGCATCTGCTGAAATTACAGAATACTGCAGCATAAGCAGCAGATGACATGAAACTGCATGTCCCATGCCTTCCCTGGCTGCCACAACTGCTACTGCCACCATCCATATAGTCCCAATATCTGCAATGCCTGTAAATGCTACAAGCAGGTTTGATATTGCAAAACTGGCAAGAAAGACCTTCTGTGATAATATGGACCTTATCATTCTGCTGCCCTTCATGTTATAATAATATACAAATACCATTATACCTGTTATTGAAACTGCAATATTCTTTAATATACCAATAAAACCCATGCCACATAAACAGCAGCCAATAATTGTCCCAGCTATTACTTCTGCATAAATACACAGCCTGAATACCATATTTCTCCTGCGGCTCTTTATCTTTCCCATATCAGTACCACTCACATTTCCAGCTATGCCAGCTATGCTGGCACAAACACTTTCATTATGTTTTCTCTTATTATCCTGCTTATTATTTATTCCTTCTTTTCCTCTGCCTGTTTTCTTTTTCCCTGGCGTCTTTCGCCTCTTTCCGCCTCTGCTGCCTCTTCTCATAATCATCATAGGCAGTTACAATCTGCTGTACAAGCGGATGACGTACAACGTCCTTGTTTGTAAGACGTGAAACACCAATATCCTCTACTTTGCCAAGAACCGCAAGCGCATGTTCAAGACCTGATGTAGCATCAGAAGGCAAATCCTTCTGTGTAAGGTCTCCTGTAACAATCACTTTTGAACCAAAACCAATCCTTGTAAGGAACATTTTCATCTGCGCAGGTGTTGTATTCTGCGCCTCGTCAAGAATTATAAATGAATTGTCAAGCGTCCGCCCCCTCATATATGCAAGTGGTGCTACTTCTATAAGTCCTTTCTCCACATTACGCAGGTAGCTGTCAGCCCCCATAATCTGGTAAAGCGCATCATAAAGCGGCCTTAAATAAGGGTCAACCTTACTCTGAAGGTCACCCGGCAGGAAACCAAGCTTCTCACCAGCCTCTATTGCTGGCCTTGTAAGAATAATCCTGCCTACATCATCACGCCTGAATGCTTCTATTGCCATAGCCATTGCAAGATAAGTCTTGCCTGTTCCAGCAGGGCCAACGCCGAATACTATCATTTTCTTACGTATTAAATCAATATATTCCTTCTGGCCTGTTGTTTTAGGTTTAACAGGCTTTCCCTGGACTGTACGGCATACAATATCTGAATCAATCTCCACAAGCTCGCCCTCACGGTTTTCTACTGCAAGCGAAAGTATATAGTTTACATTCTGTTCTGTAATAACATTGCCGCGCTTTGAAAGCTCCATAAGCTGCATAAGTATGCTCTCAGCCTGTTTCACCCCGGCTTCCCCGCCAACAAGTTTAACAGCCCCGTTCCTTGCAACCATCGTAACATTTAAAGACTTCTCAATTTTTTTAATATTTATATCAAAACTCCCAAATATATTTCTCTCATGTTCAACTGGTATTTCTATTACTGTTTCCATTATTGCCATATAATTCATCCCCTTACGTCCATTTATCTTATACACGTCTCTTGATGCTATTCACGGTTATGCCATCCATAGTAACAACCAGAACTGGAATTGCACACATTTAGCATAAAACACGCCAAAAAACCCAGATTTAACCATCTGTGGATATTGGCCTTTTCTTTCCTAACATCTTGTATACCACCTGTTCTTTCTGTACTTTTACATCAGAATGCGCAATGTAACGGCCTCCCGCTTTTTCTACAAAAAGCCTGGCGTCTATAATTTTATACCCATTCTGTTCCTGTTCCTCAAGATAATACTTAAATCTTTCATTTAAAAGCTCCTTTGCCTCTTCATCTGTATAGTTTGCCTCAATATTTTTTACCTCTGCAAAACACTGGCGCCAGAAATACACAGGAAATCTTTGTGATAAATCCTTAAATATTTGTCCACCTTCACGAATTATATCACATTTCTTGTAAGTTTCCAAATTATTTAACGGATTATAGAAAAAAACATTTGTACCAGACACCATAATATTATATAAATATTTCTTCCTGCCTGTATACTCTTTCTTAGAATATCTCTCTAACAGCTCATCTTCATATTTCTTAATGCTCTCCACAACAACTTTTCCCTCTGCCCTTACACGCCTCTTCCTGACCAGCTCATCACCATCTCCTGTAATTTTATCAATCCCCGAGATAAGCACCTTATTTTTTTTAACTTTGTCACCTGCCCTTACATTAGCTGTACCCCTGCTTGTGACAATGGAAATTACAGTACCTGCATCTTCTGCCACCAGGCTTGCTGGTGTTTCCTCCTCTTTATTCTCCTGTACAAGCTGTGCTTCCTTCAATTTTATTAATATCCTGCTTCCCCTTAGTTCTACAGAAACCCAGCTGATATCATCAAAACTATGCCTTAACTCTTCCCTGATTGTACTGCACTCAACGTCCTTTACTGCCATGCCGCCATATACATTATGGCTGTCCAGGTATTTTAACAGGCTTTCCCTTGTATGTACTGACTGGCCTTCTATTGAAATCCCCCATATGCGGCTGGAAAGAAATATAAGCAGAAATATAAAAATTGTAACACCCACAAAGAAACTAAGGCGTTTACGCATCATTTCAATAACGAAAGGAAAGCCTGACCTTTCCTTAACGACAGCCCATACCTTACATTTTCTGGCAATAGGGCGCAGTTTGTAGAAATCTTTAAGGAAAATCCTGCAATAAAGCATATCTTCACTGTCATCATATCTTATAAGCCATAATTCAATGCCATGGTTGCGGCAGAGATTTACAAACCTCCTGCTTCCATACCCTGTCACACGTATTAACAGATACCCCTTAAACCATCCTGCTACCTTATGTACCATATAAAGCCCCTCCACCTAGTGATACTCTATTGATTTTATATTGCCTGTAACACACATCCCGTCCTCCCTGAAATATGCAATAACCAGTTTTTCACCAATAATATGTATCCTGCATGTCTTTGTCTGTATTCTTACAATACAATCTGTATATTCAATAATGCTCCTGTAGTTTTCAACACAAAACCTGTGCGTGCCATACCCTGTAAGGACTGGGGCTTTTGCAATAATATCTTCTGTCATATTTAATTTTCTTGAAATCCGCTCTGCTATAACCGGTTCACCCATAGATGGCTTTACCGCAGGTTTTTTGCTATGTTTATGTACAGATGGCTTATTCCTGTCCCTTTTAAGCATCTGTTACCTCCTGGCAATATAAAGACTTCATACTAGTTTATGCATAAATACAGGCATCCGCCACTCTGTTTCATAAAATTCCCAGTTTTCTGGCTGGTAAACGGACACAGTTTTCATATATCCACATAATATTGACGGCAGCTGGACTGTTACGGATATTCCGTTCGTCTAAATACCCCTCCACGCAATATAATTCCGGAATTTGCCAGTAAACAGCAGGGTTTCCAGTGTCCAGCTAAACCCCTGCGTCCGTTTGCCAGCACAGAATATATTGTATATATTTATTTTCTTGCCATCTTAAAAAATTATGGTATAATTACCTTTAAAGATTTTAACCTTTGCATCAGCCATCCTATTATATTATAGAAAGGAATATGATAATTATGCATGAAAAGTACAACAAAGAGATATTAAACTTAATCAGAAGCATGCAAAATATAGATTATATAAGCCCTGAAGACATACCCGGAATTGATTTGTATATGGACCAGGTTACAACTTTTATGGATGAGCATTTAAAATCCTCCAAACGGTTTGATGATGATAAAATCCTTACCAAAACCATGATTAACAACTATACAAAAAACAACCTCCTTCCCCCTCCTGATAAGAAAAAATACACAAAAGAGCATATGCTTCTTCTTATATTTATATACTATTTCAAAAATTTCCTTGCCATAAATGATATTAAAAGCGTGCTTGACCCTGTAACCAGAAAGTTTTTCAAATCAGAAGACGGACGCAATTTAGACAGTTTATATAAAGAAATAGTAGAGCTTGCACAACAAAATGTAGACTCCCAGCTACGCGATATTATACGTAAATTAAAAAAATCCAATGAAATATATACAGATATAAAAGACCCTGAAGAACAAAAAATTCTATCAAAATTTGCATTTATATGCATGTTAAGTTTTGATGTATGGGTTAAAAAGAATATTATTGAAAATATAATTGATGATACATTTGGCAAGAAAAAAAACTGAAAATAACCCCGCCAGGCAGTTGCAGCGCTTCTGCCCCAAAATTGCATATTTAAAGATAATGCCTGGCAAAATGTTACTATTAAGCCGCAAGGCTGGATAGTAACGTTTTGCAGGTATTATTAATTTATTATACTTTACTTATATATTCATACAATTTATCTATAGAAGTATTTATTACAAGTTCTTCTGGAAACCCTGCCTTTGCAATTACATTCATGGCGCGTCCAAAATTCCCAACTTCTTCTTCAATATGTGCATCACTTCCAATTACTACAGGCTGCCCGTATTTCTTGCAGAACTTTAACATTTCAAGGTCATTTGCTTCTGTATTCTGGCGGAAACCCTCTGGATTAAGCGAAGCATTATTAACTTCAAGAAGCACATGGTTTTCCTTTGCTGCAAGTACAAGCTTCTCCATATCTACAGGAAACCTGCCATCATCAGGATGCCCTATAATATTTACATATGGGTTTTCCATTGCTTTTATATAAGCATTTAAGTTCTGCTCTGCTGTTGCTTCCTTATAACATGGCGGATGTATGCTTGCAATGCCTATATCAAGTTTTTTAAGTATATCCTCTTCCAAATCAAGCCCGCCATCTGTATTAATAATATTCAGTTCTGCCCCGAAAAGCAGTTTTACACCATATTTTTCACGCCTTAATGCCCTGAAATTAAGAAAATACATATATGAACAAGAACCTGGCATTGCAGGTGCATGGTCAGTGATTGCAAGCAGCTTAAGCCCTTTGTCTGCCGCACTCCCTGCCATTTCATTTATAGTGTTATAAGCGTGCCCGCTTGCTATTGTATGTGTATGTGTATCAAGTATTAAATCCATGTTCCCCTTCTTTCTGCTGGTACAGGATATACTGTATTTAACTGTAAATTATGTAACAGTTCAGCCTCCCATAAAAATGCGAAGATTTTTGACATGCTTTTCGTCAAAAATATAAGTTTTACAGTGCCATTTTGCACATTTTTTGTGCAAAATGTGTACATAACCAGTGCTGAAAGC
>JAAWKM010000010.1 GCA_022797375.1 Lachnospiraceae bacterium | reverse complement strand
CATAAAAATCCCCATGCCGTGCTTTGCACGGCACAAATAGTAATGAAAAATGCTGTTTTTGCATTTTTCTTGTGTGAAATTGTAATGATTGTTAGACAGTATAATTCTGGATCTGCCAGCAGACAGCAGATTTCACATGTCCAGCTTAAACATTGTTCCATGACAGAAGCACTTCAGCCCTGCCGGTGCTTGAATCTGGTTTTTTCAGATTTTATGCGTCGCTGCGTGGGCTGATGTAGCAGAATGAGTGCAAAAGCCATGTCTGCGACATGTTTTCCTGGAATGGAATAATGTTTAAGCTGGGCACAGAATAACTGGAAATTTTATGAAACGGACATGTATTTATATGAATGATGTTTCTTTATAGCAGTTCATCTTCTTTTATATCGTTATAAGAAATCCACGTATCACTTGAGCACAAAATGCAAAAAAACTGTTCTGTTTATATTATATAGAAAGGCAGCTTATTTTTTATTTAAAAATTTTATAATTTTGTTATGGAACATGGACGTCTATAGTGATATAATTAAATAGGAGTTACTATATTAAATAAATGTTTCACGTGAAACATTTATTTTTAGATTTATTTCTATTGATATGTTTCACGTGAAACATTGTGAAAGGATAAAAGATATGAGTAGAGTAATAGCGGTATCTAATCAAAAAGGTGGCGTTGGTAAGACAACGACTGCTATTAATTTATCAGCATGTTTGGCTGAAAGAGGAAAAAAGGTTCTTGTTATTGATATGGACCCACAGGGAAATACAACAAGTGGTCTTGGCATTGATAAAGAAAACATTGAGCATACAAGCTATGAAATCCTTTTGGAAGAGGTAGGAATTGAAGAAGCAATTACTCCGTCCGTAGTTAAAGATTTAGCAGTAATTCCTTCTGAAAGAGGGCTTGTTGGTGTAGATGTTGAACTAATTGGTAAAAATAACAGGGAGTATATTTTAAAGAACCAGGTTGATAAAATCAGAGATAAGTATGATTTTATTCTGATAGATTGCCCGCCTTCATTAAATACTTTAACTGTTAATGCAATGACAACTGCAGATACAGTTTTAGTTCCTATACAGTGTGAATATTATGCTCTTGAAGGCCTAAGTGAACTTATGTATACCATTGAACTTGTTAAAGAAAGGTTAAATCCAAAACTTGAAATAGAAGGCGTTGTATTTACTATGTATGATGCAAGGACTTGTCTTTCTTTGCAGGTGGTGGAAAATGTAAAGGATAACCTTCACCAGAATATTTATAAAAGTATAATACCAAGAAATGTAAGACTTGCAGAAGCACCTAGTCATGGACTGCCAATTAATATGTATGAACCAAAGTCTTCAGGGGCAGAGGGGTACAGGGCTTTGGCGGAGGAGGTAATTGAAAGGGGAAATGAATTAGAATAATATTAGTATTATATACTTTTTGTAAATGGTAATGCGCTGCCTGCCATTTACTTTATTATATATGCAACGCAGAAATGAGGTGGATAATGTCTAAAAGAGGATTGGGGAAAGGTCTTGATGCATTGATTCCTGAAACGGAAAAAAGTGCTAAAAAAAGTTCAGATATAAATGAACAGGAACAGGTAAAAGAAGTTATAAAGGAAGTTGTAAAAGAGGTTATAAAAGAAGTAGAAACAGTAGATATAAATAAAATAGAACCTAATATTAACCAGCCAAGAAAAGCTTTTGATGAAGACTCTATGCATGAACTCGCTGATTCAATAAGACAGCATGGTCTTATTGAACCATTAATTGTAAAAAAGGCTAATGAAGATTTTTATAGTATAATTGCAGGCGAACGAAGATGGCGTGCAGCAAGGATAGCTGGATTAAAAGATATACCTGTAATCGTAAAAGATTATAACAACCAGCAAATAATGGAAATAGCATTAATAGAAAATTTACAACGTGAAGACTTAAATCCTATTGAAGAAGCAGAGGCTTTTAAACGGCTTATTGACGAATTTCATCTTAAACAGGATGAAGTTGCAGAAAGGGTATGTAAGAGCAGGGTTGCAGTTACAAATTCATTACGCTTGTTGAAGCTTGATGAAAGAGTAAGAGATATGATAATAGAAGATAAGATTAAAAGTGGACATGCCAGGGCATTGTTAGCTATTGAAAATGGTGATGAACAATATAATGCTGCTATAAAAATATTTGATGAGAAATTGAGTGTACGGGAAACAGAACGCCTGGTTAAAACAATTATTAATGCAAAGGAAGAAAAGAAAAAAACAGAAGAAGGGAATGAGAATAAACAGGAAGAACTAATATTTAAGAAATATGAAGAAAAGTTAAAACTTGTAATGGGTACAAAAGTAAATATAAACCGTAAGTCAGGTGGAAAAGGAAAAATAGAAATTGAATATTATTCTCCTGATGAATTTGAAAGAATAATAGAGATTATGTCAAATATAAATTAATAAATTGTACATAATATTAACAGAAGAAAGGCTGGCATTGATAAATATGGAGTTATTAAATTCATTTGGGATTGATATTGGCTATGTAATTATAGGAATGGCAGGTATTATTCTATTTCTTTTTGTATTAGTTATAATAAGTATGGTAAAAATTCATGGTATGCGTATCAGGTATGATGAATTTATGGAAGGAGAAGACGGCAAAAATCTTGAAAAAGCACTATTAGATAAATTTGAAGCTATTGATATGTTAAAGAGTAATGTTAGTGATATTAGTATACAGATTAAAGAAATAAACAGGATTCTTGCAACAACATATAAGAAAGTTGCCTTAGTAAAATACGATGCATTCCAGGAAATTGGAGGTAAATTAAGCTTTGTTTTAGTTATGCTTACTTCAGAAGACAATGGATTTATTTTAAATTCTATGCATAGTTCAAGAGAAGGATGTTATACTTATGCAAAAGAAGTGATAAATGGTGAAACGTTTGTTATTTTGTCAGAAGAAGAACAACAGGCACTTAATGAAGCAAAACAAAATATAGGGATAAGTAAAATGAAAGACAGGATAGAAGAGTAAAAAACAAACAGGCTTGTATATAATTAATTGCAAGCCTGTTTTATAATTTTTATTCAGTTACTATTGAACCATACAATGGTTTTAAAGAATTAGAGATAGAATCAATATTCACGTCAATATTATCAATTACTGTACCACCATTAAAATCTTTATGGTAGTTTTGCACACTTTCATTTATTGACAACATTTTCTGGTCAAGAAATGAGATAATATTGGCGCATTCCCGAAGTTCATCTCTTATTCCTTCAGGTGCTTTTCCCTCAAATTTATAATAAATTTTGTGTTCAAGGCTAGCCCAGAAATCCATAGCGATTGTTCTTATTTGTATTTCTACTTTTGTATCAATAACATCATTTGACAAAAAAATTGGTACAGAGACAATCATATGGTAACTAGTATATCCATTTGGTTTTGGATTTGCCAGGTAATCTTTAATTTTTAAAACTGTTACATCATTTTGGTTCGTTATTGCATCAGCTATACGGTAGATGTCAGATGTAAATGAGCATATAATTCTTACACCTGCTACATCATTAATATATCTTATAATATTTTCTACAGTAAGTTCTTTTTGCTTTATACGCATTTTTCTTGCAATACTTTGTGCAGATTTAAGCCGGGAAGTTATATGCTCTATTGGGTTATACTGGTGTGCCAGCTTGAATTCATTATTTAAAATCTCAAGCTTGGTTGAAATTTCTTTAAGTGCTGAATTATATAAAAGTAATGCTTTATTCCATTCTTCTTCCTCATCATAGTATATTAATTGTTCCATTTTATCCTCCCTTACTCTGTTATACAGACTTTAATTAAAACCATAAATTCTATTGAAGAAGTTATATCCCCATACAATTATTTTTCTGCCTGATTTACTAGAGAACTGCATAGGATACCCTAATTTTCTTCTTGTAATATTTTTATATACAGCCTTATTTTTTTCTTTTAAATATTTCCAAAGGTTTTCCCTCTTTTTCAAGTTTTTAGGAGAACCTTCATTTACTAATAACGCAGAACTGACTATCATCATCATTGCAAGATATTTTATCATATAGTTGCGTAACTTTTTGTTTTTTATCTGCATAGGGTTTAAAGAGTCAATCATAATTTTTGTAACTTTTATCTGCTGGTCTATACGTTTTGTCATAACCGTTTCATTAACAGACTGGTCACTCCTGCCTATATAGTAACGGTACAGGTCAGTATCAAGATAATACATACATTTAACATATGGGAGTGGTTTATATGCATATATATTATCAACATAAAATGTATGTTCTGGCAGTTTTAAATTACATTCACGAAGCAATTTTGTTCTGTAAATTATTGAATGCATAATAAGGTTCTGGCTCATACGGAAGTGTTTTACATCATTCCAGGTTATAAATTCACCTTTGGGTATAGCCCTGTTATATGATATAGTTTTTTGTTTATTAATACTTGGTTTCTCATATACATAATTGCATATAAGCATATCAAGTGCTTTAGAATCTGTTACAGCTTTACGGAGTAAATCCATAACTTGGGTAATACTGTCTTTATCAAACCAGTCATCACTGTCAAGCACCTTAAAGTACAAACCTGTGGCTTTTGCAATACCCGTATTTACAGCAGAACCATGTCCTCCGTTTTCTTTATTGATTGCATGTACTATACCAGGATAACGCTGGCTATATTCAGCAGCAATTTCTGGTGTATCATCAGAAGAGCCATCATTAATAACTAGTATTTCTATATCATCTCCTCCTGCGAGTGCCGATTCAATGGCTTTTCTCATATAAGCAGCAGAATTGTAACATGGTATAGTTACGCTTAAAAGTTTCATATTTACCTCCATATAAATTATTCCTTTAAAAATAATACGGCTAAATTTAGTACTACAATTACTTACTATTATAATATGAAATTGTTTCAGTTTAAAGGGAATAATTATTAATTATTTATTATGTATATATATTTTTTGATAATTATTGTGGAAAATATTCATAAATGTTAAAATAAAAAGAAAAGGAGGAGGAAAAATGGATAATAATTATAGTAAAATAATAAAAATGGCACTTGAGGCAAGAAAAAATTCTTATTCCCCATATTCTGGATTTAAAGTTGGAGCATGTCTTAAAGATATATATGGAAACCTGTATACAGGATGTAATATTGAGAATGCCGCATTTTCCCCTTCAAACTGTGCTGAAAGAACAGCGTTTTTTAAAGCAGTTAGTGAAGGAATAAAGGACTTTGAATGTATAGCTATCGCTGGTGGTGCTGCTACAGTAAAAGATTATTGTCCTCCATGTGGTGTATGCAGACAAGTGATGATGGAATTCTGTAATCCGGAAACTTTTAAAATAATTCTAGTTAAAACAGAGGATGATTATAAAGAAATGTTGCTTAGAGATTTACTTCCAGAAGGTTTTGGCAGGCTAAACCTTGAGTGAATTATAGAGAGGTGGTTTTTATGATAATGTATAATGTGATTGATAAGAAAAAGAAAGGTGGTGAACTTACAAGAGATGAAATAGAATACTTTGTTAATGGATATGTAAATGGTGATATTCCTGATTACCAAGTATCAGCTCTTCTTATGGCAATATATTATAAAGGTATGTCAGATACTGAACTTTTAAATCTTACAGATATTATGGCAAAGTCTGGTGATATGGCAGATTTGTCTGGAATAGATGGGATAAAAGTTGATAAACATAGTACAGGAGGCGTAGGTGATAAAACAACAATCGCTGTTGCACCAATTGTTGCGGCATGTGGAGGAAAAGTTGCAAAGATGAGCGGCAGGGGGCTTGGTTTTACAGGAGGTACTATTGATAAACTTGAGTCAATACCAGGCTTTAAAACTTCTATACAAAAGGAGGAATTCTTTAATATAGTTAATACTACAGGATTGTCAGTTATAGGGCAATCAGATAAAATAGCTCCAGCTGATAAAAAACTTTATGCATTAAGAGATGTAACAGCAACTGTTGATAGTATTCCATTAATAGCTGCTTCAATAATGAGTAAAAAACTTGCTGCTGGAAGTGATAAAATTGTACTTGATGTGACAACTGGTACAGGTGCATTTATGAAAAATATAGATGATGCCATTACTTTAGCACAGAAAATGGTTGCAATAGGAGAAGGGGCTGGACGGAATACAGTAGCATATATTACAAATATGGATGTTCCTCTTGGTATTGCTACGGGAAATAATATTGAAATTATAGAAGCAATAGAAACACTTAATGGCAATGGTCCAGACGATTTTACAGAAATATGTATGAATTTTTCCGCTGCTATGCTTAACCTTGTAGGAAAAGGAAATATGGATGAGTGTATATCAATGGCTGGCAAGGCAATAAAAGATAAATCTGCGCTTGGTAAACTGGCAGAAATGGTCAGGATGCAAAGTGGGGATGACAGATATATTTATAATACATCTCTGTTTGAAAAAGCTCCTTATTCATATAAATGGATATCTGGTTCAGATATGTATATAATGCAAATGGATACAGAAGAATGTGGAAAAACCGCAGTCATGCTTGGAGCAGGAAGGGAAGTAAAAGATAGTGAAATTGATTTCACAGCGGGTATTAAATTTTATAAAAAAACAGGTGATTATGTTAAGACAGGTGATATAATAGCTGAATTATATTCTTCTAGTAAAGAAAAGCTGGATAAGGCATCCAAATATATTAAGAATGCTTATAAGACAGGCAGCAGGGAACCAGAAAAACAAAAAACTATAATAGCATATATTACAAGGGATAGTGTTATAAAATATTAATAAAAAATTTTGCAGCCAGGGAGACTGGAATTTAAAATTCCAATCTCCTTTTTTGTTATATTTGTATTAGTAAGATTAAGGGTTTTAAGATTGTATAATCCGCAAAGTGTAGTTATATTTTGTAAATTTTGGTTACCTGATAAATCCAGGCTGTTAAGGGATGTTAGAGAAGCAACAGAGGACAGGTCAGTTATATCATTATATGATAATACAAGTATTTTAAGGTTGCGTAAAGTCTTTAAAGGAGACAGGTTATTAATAGGATTGTCCGCCAGATATAATTCTTCCAGGGAAGTATAATATATCAAATTGTCTAAATTATCAATGTTATTAACATCTGCATATAAAATTGTTAATTTAGAACAGGAAAAAGTGGTATTATGTGGATTTGGAAGTGAATAAATACCTGTTCTACTAATATCAATTTCATTAATTTCTTTTATTTCATTAGGGTTATTTATGTCCTGGGAAGCAGGCACTGTTTGATTCACATTATTTTTTGTAAAATAACTGAATACAGAAAAAATGAAAATTATGCACGTTACAGTTACCAGGGCTATATACCTGAAATATGTTTTATGGTTCTTTTGCTTTATAGTATATGTCTGGTTACTTACTAATGAAGTTTTTAAACAATATAATGGATGTTGTAAATCTGTAATATATAGATTGTAATTATAGTTATATATATTATCAAGTAATTCTGAAGAATTTAATGCCTGTTTTATTTCATTAAAATTAGAAAATCTTTCATCAGGGTTAACAGAGCAGCCTTTTAAAATTGTATTATATAATTTTTCGGGAATATTATTTTTAATATTTCCATCAGGATTGTTGAAGTCTGGTATATAACCATTATTACAAAGTGTAAATAGAAGACATGAAAAAATATAAATATCTGATAAAGTATTTGGTGCTTTTCCTTGTGTTATTTCAGGAGGAGTATATCCCGGGGTAGTTGTTACAGATGTTTTCTTATTATTAAATAACAAGGAAGAAGAAAAATCACCAAGGCAGTAAGAACCATCATTATTTATATAAATATTTGAAGGAGTACAGTCCATATGGATAATTTTATATGAATGGAGGAGGGTTAAGGAACATGAAATATCAGAGGCTATATTTAAAATATCAGAAATCTGTATTCCATTATTGCAAATTAATTCTGTTAAATTAACTTGGTAATTATGTATTATGTAGTAATTATGTTTATATTTGATAACCTCTATGGGCTTTTGTATATATGGACTGTTTATTTGCTGGATTTTTTTATAAATATTCTTATTAAATAATTCTTCATTAATAATTTTTAATACTTTTTTGTTTTGGCTATTATTTGTTTCTATAGAATGGTCATTGTAATTAATAATATATACCTGTGAATGCCCAGAATGGCTTAGAACATCTGTAATATGCCAGTTTTTTTCTAGTTGTGGTGGAAGTGATGGGTAGAAAATATTAAAATCTTTATTCAAAATGGTTCTCCTTTATATAACCTTTACTGGACATGCTGCTTTAACAGTTCCATTTTTAAGAGCTATTATAATAGTTGTAAAGCCTTTTTTAACCGCTGTTAATTTGTTATTATTATAAACTGCAACCGATGTATTATCACTTTTATAAATTATGTTGGTATGTGAAGCTTTAGCTGGGTTAGTTGTAAATAAAATATTTTTAGAGCTTCCTTCCTTTATTTTAATAAAGTGTTTTCGGAATTCTATCTTTGTTATAGCATTTGAATTTGTTATGGTTCTTTTCCTGGATGGTTTTTTAATAGTTTTATTATGATTTTGCCTAACTGTCTTATTAACGGAAATATTATTTTTATTTGTATGTTTACTATAATTATGTTTTTGTTTATTCTTATCGAAATCATTATTGTTGTAAATGTGCTTACCTTTTATATTAGTATTATTAGTCCTGGTATTATTATTTGTATTATTACCGGCAGCATCAGTAGTATTGGTAGTATTATTAGTAGTATTAGCTGTGGTATTGTTATTATTTGTATTAATATTCTGGTTCCTGTCTTTTTGGCTGGCATTATTTTTTTTATTCTGGCTGTTATCTGTTTTTTTATCTATCTTATATGTATGATATGGATTATTATTTTTATTATCTGATGGTATTATAAAGGTATTTCCTGATACATAACAGTAACTTGCATTAATTATTAATGAAATAATAGTATTAATTAATAAGAATATTAAAATAAGTGTTCTTTTCATTTAATGGTTATCCCTTTCTCTAAAAATAGTTATCAGTGTACAAAAGATATTATTTAATAACTATTGTAGCTTTTTATATATTATAAGTCTATTGTAAATATTACTAAAATTTATAGAATTTTATTTACATATGTGATATTTTTAATATTAAAATAAAAAAATGTACTATATTATAAGTTGATAATAATTTATAGAGTGTATAAAAGTTTTTTAAACTATAAAACAGCCCAGAAGAAAACTTTCTGGACCGCTTATTATTAATAACATTTTTAATTAGATACGTAACTTACAAATACATATCCTGCATTTTTAAATATTCTGTCAGCATTAATAATTGATGTTGTAGTTTTACGCATTGTATCTGGATCCATCCATGTTACTGTTGATGAAGTATAACCAGTTATTAGTACGGCATGTGAATTGTCTAACATTCCTATTACTGGTTTTTCACCGCTTACAAAATATAATATTTCATCAAGTGTACAGCCTGTCAGGTTTACTGGCTGGTCAAGATATTTTGAAAGCATTGATATTATAGATTTTCCTTTTAATTCATTAACAGATACAGTATGCTGTGCTGCTTGTAAAAGCATCTGTGTACATGCTTTTATGCTTGATGTCTGGTTTTCTGGATATGATATATTGGAAAGTTCTTTTGAAAGAAATTTACCACCACGTTCCCAGACTATATGGGATTTATTATCCATTACAACACCCATTTGTTCATCTGCAAGCTGTATAGCTGCCGCAGGGTCTGGCATACTTGTTGTAATCCCGCCATATGCATAGATATAGTATTTTTCTATATTGTTTAAAGTATCCTTTAAATGGAGTGTGGTATTTTCAGTAACCATTACATATTCTGTGGCATCTGTAGATGGTTTCTTCTCAAGTAAGAATCCAGCAGGAAGTGAAATATATTTTTCTGTTAAAGCTTTATCAGTAACACGTGTTGTTATATTTAATGATGGTTTTTTATTGCTTTTCTGGTTCATTATATCATCATTTGGTGCTGGTTTGAATTTGCCATTAACCTTCTGGACTCTTTTAAGCCTTATCACGTTATCATCTACCGTTGCACTAGTTACATATATATTCTTGTTTTTATATTCACGTAGTATATTTCCATTACAATCTGATATAACAAGTTTGTATGCAGGTTTTACTATCTCACCATTTGTAGCCTCATAAATATCTTTATTTTTTACATATCCATATACTATATTGGAATCTATTGCACCAAGAACAACAATGCTTTGTTTTTTCTTGGATGAAACAACAAGTTTTTTTGAAGTATCAAGGTTTAATATTGTTATATTTCCAGCATATTTTGAATTAGAGGCATCAGACCATACAAAGCACTTTGCTTGTTCTAACATAACAAAATTATCTTTAGTAGCATTTTCTGTAAGTATTTCATATCTTTTTGAAGCAATATTATAAGCATATACTACGTCATTTAGTGAGAAGTAGAATATATTTTTATTGTTTACATAACAGAAGCTGCCAAGGTCTTGTTCAAGCTGTTCATATGTTGTTGAAAGAGGTATATACACACGTTCCGTGATTCTGTTATCTTCAGGATTATAATCATAAAGAATTATTCCAACCCTTCCTTCATAATCTCCACTATTAATATAACCATAAACAAGAAAACTTATTGTTCCATCATTATTTAATTTAAGTATTTTAATATTATGCTGGTCATATTTTTCACGTGTTAAATCTCCCTTTTTATTTTCAAATGAAAATACTTTATGAAGTTTGTATTCAGGCAGATTATAGTACCATAATGAGCCATTTCTTACAAATGCAAATTTTTGGTTTTTGTCACTTGATGTTATTTCTAAATCTTCTGCATTTGAAATACCAATTTTAAGTTCATTTTTCTTTACTGAGATAAACTTTGGATTAAATAAAGCTTCCATTGACCTTTTAAAATTAAGCAGGTACATGCGGCTGCCTGAGTATCTTATCCGGTAAAATTCCTTAATAAAGTATGTTTCTGTTCCTGTAGGGGTTTCTGCTTTAACATAATATTTTTGTTCTATAGCTGCAGTTTCTATATTGATTTCTTTTATAACTGGTATTGTATCTGTAATTTTTTTTGGGTTTAATTTACCCCATGTAATCAGGTTATAACTTGAATTAATTGTTACATTTGCGAATGTTGAATCATCTCCTGCATTTGGTTCAAGATAATTAGTAATATTAAAATCTTTTCCATTATTAAATGTGGCTTCATGGAAACTTTTTACAAAATCAAGTTTTTCTTTTAAGAAAAAATCACTTTCATAGTATTTAATTCTTGTATAGAAATTTATTTTTTTACTAAGGTTAGTTGTAAGGGTTATCTGCATTCCATACTCTGTACTTGTGTCTAACGCTTCTGTAATTTTTAATTTTATTAATTTATCTTTCTTATCAGAATCAAAGGCAGTAAGTGTATTTGTTTCAATTATTTTATTATTTAATATATCACGTAATTCAAAACTTAGTTTTTTAATTTTTGTTTCGTTTTCTGTAATTTTTACCTGGAAGGATTTTGAAGTATCTAGCGGGGTTATTGATTCTCTTATGTTCCCACTGTCTAATCCGCTGCTGTATCCATGTATTGTATTAACGGTGTATTTGCCTAATTGTAGTGAAATAACTGGAAATGTTGAATCCTGAAGGCTCGTTGCAATAGTTTTTCCTGCTGTTGCATCTGGTATTTCATCTTTAAATATAAATAATGAAAAGCCAAAGATAAACAACAGGGCTATAAATTTATATATGTGTTTCACTTTAATCCTCCATTTTGTTTATATGCATAATATGTATAGTATAATGTTTTTAGGGAAAAAAAACAACACTTGCATACGATAATTTATGCACTTTTGTTTGTATACTGAATATAATAATATAAATTTGTTATATACAGGTTCAGGTATTTTGCCTGTTATGGATTGTTTTTTAGAGAATAATTTAAAAAGGCTGTATGTTATTATATGGGAAAGAGGTTTGTTATGGAAAACAAGAAGTATTTAAAGGGTAATATGATGACATTTCCACTGGAATTAACAGAGGTGGGTAAAGAGGAAAAGATACTTGATAATAAATATTTATATCCTCCTGAAATTAAGGATATACAAATGGAAATTGAAGAAGTATGTGACAAAATGGAATATGATGGAAGCATGATGTTTGATGAATGTCCTGATAAAGTTACAGTTGAAAGGGTTGTAAAAGAAATGTGCAGTAAAAATAATTATGGAAACTGCTGTGCAGATGGTGATAGAAAATGGTTTACTGCCCTTATACAAGTTATGCTGTGTAATGAAATGGGATACAGGCGGAACAGAAGGATGTGCCATAAAGACAGGATGTTTTCAAAGTAATATCAGAAATCATAATCTATATATGGTATTCCAATATAAATACGGACCGGGATGTCTGTAATGGCAATATGGATATTTGAGCCTTGGGAGAGTGGGTGTATTCCATAATTTTTATTAAGCAGAGGACTGTAAAAATAATAATCGTAATAATTGCCAGCATTATTTGATGAAACCAGCCTGATATTTTTATCATATTTTTTAAGCCAGGTTATTATTATACCTGATGCTTCTTTCTGGCTGCTTATAACAGAAGGTAATTTAATTTCTTTAGTAGTCTGGTTAATATTTAATTGCTGGATATTAGAAGTTTCAAAAAATGCATTAGCTAGCTGTGTATTGTTATTGTTTAAATTATATATAAATTGTGTGGCAGCAGTTATCCAGCAAAAAATGCATAAAGATATTCCAATGCTTTTTTTAAGTATATGTTTTTTATAAAATTCCATAACTGGCAATCCTCTTGTAATATATTAAATATATTTAACAGTAATTATTGCCAGTTTTACGGAAATTATGCTTTTATTGCTTTAAAAGGCTGTTGTATACTTCACGCCTTGGTATGCCTCTGTCAGAAGCAACTTGCTTCATTGCTTCCTTTTTAGCCATGCCTTTTGATAAATAGATATCCATATGTTCCAGAATACTAATGTCCATCCATTTATTTTGCTGTATGGTTTCAAGCTCTTGTAACGTACATCCTTCAATAACAAGCACATATTCACCTTTTGGCTGGTTCTGGGTATAATATTGTATTGCAGATGAAATTGTATGCAGCTGGACGGTTTCATGAAGTTTTGTAAGTTCACGGCATATAGTAATTTTACGGTCTGAAAGTACATTATAAAGTTCATTAAGTGTATTCTTTAAGTGATGTGGTGATTCATAAATTATTATTGTGCGGGTTTCTTCCTTAAAGGAATTTAGTATTGTTTTGCGCTCTTTTTTGTCATGAGGAAGGAATGCTTCAAATACAAAACGTCTTGTTGCTAATCCTGATAAAGTGAGTGCTGTTATGCAGGCACATGCACCTGGAAGTGATGTAACTTCTATTCCTGCCTGATATGCCTTTTTAACTATTTCTTCTCCCGGGTCGGAAATTCCAGGTGTACCTGCGTCTGTTACAAGAGCTATGTCTGAACCATCCAGAAGCTTATTTACAAGATATTCTGCTTTGTCATATTTATTATATTCGTGGTAGCTTGTCATAGGTGTTTTTATATTAAAATGGTTCAAAAGTTTTATAGTATTCCTTGTATCTTCTGCTGCAATAATATCTGCTTCTCTTAGTGTGCGGAGCACACGAAGAGTTATATCTTCAAGGTTTCCAATAGGTGTAGCACATAAATATAGTATACCTGGCATAATTTAACCATACCTTTCTGCTTATAATTTAAAATTATTAAGAAAGCTCTTTTAAAAAGTATATTATTTTTTATATATTTGAGCCATATATTTCCAGAATTCTTTTTGTGTATTTTCCAGGAGTATCATAAACAATAACAGGTGGTTCTATTTTAAGCATAGGGTTGCCATCTTTTACTGCCTCTATAAGTACCATATTTGGTTCTTTATCTATGAATGGATGTACAAGGCACATTCTTTTAGGTTCGAGCTTATGTTTATTTAATGTGTGAAATATTTCTGCAAGCCGGAATGGCCTGTGTACCATATAGAGCCTGCCATGTTCTTTCAATACAAGTGAACTTTCACGTATAACATCTTCAAGTGTACAAAGTATTTCATGTCTTGCAATAGCTTTTGGCATATCAGGGTTTTTAAGCCCATGATTGCTATTCATATATGGAGGATTGGCTGTAACTGCATCAAATATGCCTTTGCCATATATTTCTGATGCTTTGCATATATCACCATATATTATATTTATTTTATTGGAAAGATTGTTTAGCAATACACTTCTTTTTGCCATATCTACACTTTCTGGCTGTATTTCCAGTGCATCAAAATAGTTTGCTTCTGTTTTGGCAGCAAGAAGTATTGGTAATATGCCAGTACCTGTCCCAAGGTCTAAAACATTACCGCCTTTGCGGATTTGTGCAAAGGCGGATAATAAAACTGCATCCATCCCAAAACAGAATTTTTGTGGATGCTGTATTATTTTATAATTGTTTATTTGTAAATCATCTAACCGTTCACCAGGCTTCAAATAAGATTTTTCAGCAGACATATATTATCTCCAGGTTTAATTATTGTTATAGGTTTTGTTATTATGACGGTTGTTTTTCTTGTTGTTATAATTGTTTGTGTCTTGTGTGCTTTTATAAGGTTTGTTATTTCCATAATATTCTTTATGGTTTGTGTTATAGTTTTTCTTATGGTTTGTATTATTATGGTTTTGTTTATATGGCTTTTTAGGGTATTTTTTTGGCTGGCGTACAGGCATATGTTGTTCTTCTTCCTGGATTTGTGTGCCTGTAAGTTCTTCCAAGTCATTCTGTTCCATTTCTTCAAGTTCTTTAAGAGCATTTTCATCAAGTTCTTCATCTGGAAGTGGCATTGCAACAGTATTTGCATCTGAATTATTATTACGTTTTTCAAAGGTAAGTTCACTTGCATGGTATTCACGCAATTCTTTTTCATTGTCTTTTGTAATAAGTATTTTGGCTTTTTGTTTTAATACACTTATGCTGTGTACAATTCCTTCGTATCCATCGATAGTTTTTACTGTATCATTTATATGAGGAAGTGTACTATTTAGATATTCATAGGCTTCTTCTTCGTTTTTCAGACAGCACATAAGCCTTCCACATACACCTGAAATCTTAGCCGGGTTAAGTGACAGGTTTTGTTCTTTAGCCATTTTAATAGATACTGGTGCAAAATCTGCAAGATATATATGGCAACATAGTGGCCTGCCACATATTCCTATTCCACCCATAAGTTTGGTTTCATCCCTGACACCTATCTGACGTAGTTCTATACGCGTACGGAAAATTGCTGCAAGGTCTTTTACAAGGTCACGGAAATCAATTCTTCCATCAGCTGTAAAATAAAATAAAAGCTTATTTCTGTCAAATGTATATTCAGAGTCTATTAGCTTCATTCTAAGTTCATGTTTTTTGATTTTTTCTAAACATATATCAAAGGCTTCTTTTTCTTTTGATATATTTTCTGCATTTATATCATCATCTTCTTTAGTAGCAAGGCGTATTACAGGCTTTAATGGCTGTATTACCTTTTCATCATCAATATTGCGTGGGCTGAGTACTACAGTACCATATTCAACACCACGTGCAGTTTCAACTATAACATGGTTTCCCTTATCTATTGAAAGCCCAGCAGGGTCAAAGTAATATACTTTGCCAGATTTACGGAATCTGACGCCTATTATTAATATCATATTAGTCTCCATTATTGTTTAGTCTTTTAAAGCCAGAACTAGTAATTCCATAACAATTTCAAAATTTACATTAGCATCAAGCCTGGTTTTAGCTTTGTCAATGGCTTTTATTATTTTTTCAATATCTTCATATCCGCGGGTACTTGCCTGTTTTGATATTGTTTTATATTCTCCCTGGTATAATAGAAGGTTTGTATCTTTAGTAACTTTAAACATAAGTACATCCCTGTACCATAAAAGCATTAAATCAAGATAGTCATTTATATTATTTTTAGAGAAATTCCTGATTGCACTGGTAATTTCAGTTATTTCCATTGTATCTATAGATTTTAATAGTGAAAGTATTTCTTGTTTCATTTCCTGGAAATCTGCGGATGATGCAAAACGTATTGCCTTGCCCATATTTCCCTGGCAGAAGCCAGCTGCAATCTGGGCACGTTCAGGTTCAAGTTTAAGGTGTGTTGTAAGGTATCCTGCAATTTCATTGTTGCTTAGTGGCTTTAAGTTTAATGTAACACATCTGGACTGGATTGTAGGAAGAAGCCCTGAAATATTGTCAGTAATAAGGATTATTATGGCATATGCAGGAGGCTCCTCAATAGTTTTAAGCAATGCATTCTGTGCCTGTTCTGTCATTTTATTAGAATCAGGTATAATATATATTTTATAATCGCTGCTGTATGGTTTAATGGATATATCATTATTAAGCTGTTCACGTATATCATCAACGCTTATGCTTGCTTTTTCATGTGTTATATATTTTATATCAGGATGGTTGTGTGATTTTGCCTGCATACATGATTTGCAGATTTCACATGCATCCATTCCATCATTACGGTTTTCACACTGTATTGTTTGTGCAATTGCATCAGATACAGTTCTTTTGCCAGAACCCTTTTCACCACATAATATATAAGCATGTGATATATTATTTTGTTTAATTGCACTTTGCAAGTGGTTTTTAACCTGTTGTTGTCCTATAATATCTTTAAAATTAGCCATAGTAATCCCCCTCTAGTTATACAGGTTTTAAACCTTGTATTTATCAAGTGAAAATATCAAGAAGAAGTCCCCGTATTTCATCAATTTTACTTAATATTGCAATATGGTCTTTTTCATCTTTTAAAAGTTCTGCCGCTAATTCGTCTAATGTTTCATTTACTTGTTTTACTATACCATAAACCCTGTGCCTTCCTTTTTTATCAAGGAAATTCTCACGGCTGAATTTGTGTGAATGTCCAGCTATTTCATTCATGAATTCTTTAATTAACTTACGGTAAAGCTTCATGTCCCTTACATCCATGCGCTTGCCAAGTTTATATCCTTGCTGTGTTATGTCTTCCATCATGGTGGCAAGGCCGGCTTTTAGTTCATTTTCTTCTAGTGTGTTAAGAAGTGTATAGCGGAAAGAAGTATCACTTTCAGTTACTTGTGGTTTCTGTCCAGCTTGCTGCAGAAGCTGCATAGGTGTAACTTTTAATTCCAAATCAGGCATCCCCTTTCCTGGTAAAATATTTTGATACATTTTCCCATATTTCATCAGAAATTTTACCAATGCTTTTTGTGCCATCAATTACAATTATATTTTCTGTATCTTTGAACTTATCAAATAGTTCAAAATACCTGTCCCTTACATCTGTAAGGCGTTTTTCATTTTCAAATAATTCTGTGCCAGGGCGTCCTTCTGATATGCGTCTAAGTGCTGTAACAGGGTCTGTATCTATAAATATATGGCAGTCAGGGTGAATCTTCCCGGCTGCCATAGAATTTAAATCCATAACCCAGTTAAATGGTACTTTTACACTTTGGTAGGCATATGTAGAAAGGATATATCTGTCTGATATAACAGATATGCCTTCTTGTAGTTTTTTAAGAAGCCCGTCATCATCATTTAATATATGGTCAAGCCTGTCTGCTGCAAATAGTGCAGCCAGTGTCAGTTCATCTGTCTGGATGCTGCCTGCAAGACACTGCCTGAGAAGTGAACCAACTGGCCTGCCAGTTGGTTCCTTGGTTATATGGCATATAAAGTTATTTTCTTCAATACGCCTTTGCAGAAGGTTTATCTGGGTAGTTTTGCCACTCCCGTCTATTCCTTCAAAAACAATGAAATGTCCTTTTACATTGTCCATCTGGGTTCTCCATAAAATTAATAACCTTCATCATCTACTTCAAGTGAAACAGAAAATTCTTCAATAGTACCATCTTCAAACTCTACTTCAAATGTCCAGTAGTAATTATCATCTGTTACAGGTTGTGATATACTTCTTACAGCGGAATTGCCACCGGCTTCTGTATAAGTACAGCTTACATTGGTAAGGTCTGAAAGGGTCTTAGGGTCTTCTGGGTATCCATCAGGATAATCAGGGTCGTCATAATGAATTAAGTCATAATATTCATCAGAACCAGCCTTTGCATATTCCTTTGGAGTGAAGTATACCTGGAATTCTCTATTTCCATCTTCAAACTGGTTTACTTCATCGTCATTCAGGGATGAAGATACCGGATATGGACTAGATGGTATATGTCTTGTTGTACTGCCAACTTTTACAGCAATATCTGAAAGTATGGAATTAGTGTCAAATTCTGCTGCATTAAGGTAAATTGGAACTTCTTCAATTGTTTTATCCTCATCATTCAGCTGTATGCTTAACGACCATTCTGTTCCACCATATGATTCAAGCCCTACAAATTCATAACCAGAGTTTGCAAGTGTGATGGTAAAGTCATTGATTGAAATGTTTTCAAAGTCTGTACCATAGTCAATATAATCGCTATAGTTATCATCATCACCAAATAAACATTCTAATCCTATATCACTTGCATATCCATAATAAGTCTTGTTATTATAGTCAAGTCTTATACTGCTTATAATGTTACTTGCAACAGGGTCGTCAAGAAAATCTTCCAGGCTTATGTCTCCTGGGTTAGTTGAAGGCCTTGGAGATGCTGGAGGTGCTGGTGTGTTTGATGAACCAGGTGCTGGTGTACTTGATGTGCCTGGTTTCGGAGTAGATGTTGAACCAGGTGCTGGTGTATAATTTGGTATGTAACCAGCTTCATGTACAGTTATATTAAATGAACCTATTTTTTTCCTTGACCTTGTTGTAGCTTTAGTCTGTGCATTTGTATTAACCATAGTTTCATAAACAGATATTTCTGTAGTACCAACTTTTTTAGGTGTTATTACAAGATAATCATCATTTTTGTTCATGCCACCAGAGCCTACACCACATATACTTGAACTTGCGGATGTATAATCATAAACTGCTTTTACGTTCCTGCATTCAAATGGATACCTGCCAAATGTATCACTGCTGCCAATTGATGTTTCATATCCATTTTCAGCCAAATCTTTAAGAATGTATGCCTGGCTGACTGTTACATCTACGGTATCTTCTAAAAGCCTTGTTTTACCACCTCTTATTTCTTCAATGGAAACAGATGTAACACCATAACCTATTGCTTCAAGGTTAGTTGACCTGTTTTTTATTTCTTCTGTCTTAAGCACAGATGCATCTTTAGGTATAAGTTTGTATTGTGCTCCTGCAATTTTATTCTGGATTACAATTCCAGTATTGCCAACAGTAATTACTTCACCGAAACCTATTAAAACATCTTTGTTGATAAATGAAATAAATGTTTCATCAGTAAGGTTTACCTTAAATGAACCTATTGTATGTTTTGTTTTATTAGATAATGTTTCATCAACAGTAATTGAACAGGTCTGGACACCCTTTCCCCTGGATGTTGCTGAAATTCGTGTATTTGAAGTAGTTACAAGACTTGAGTTGTCTGAGGTGAGTGCATATTTTGAAGTAGAATCCATATCATCAAGTAAGTCAGTGATATTAATATTGGTATTATATGCCATTTTTATTTCATCTCTTTTAAGGGATGCACCTGCTACAGACAATGCTATTGAACCAACTTTCCTGCTTCTGTTATTATATACTTCATGTATTGATATTGCAGTCCTGCCTGCTTTTTTAGCTGTTATAACACCATCAGACCCACCCTTTGCTACAGCAGATACAGAGCTTGTAATAATATATGAAGCATTAGGGTTTATTCCACTAAGGTAATCATTAGGATTTAATGTATCCCCAGTAAGCATATCCATAGCTTTGTAATCTGTTTTTAATGAAGATTTATGGATTGTTACTTTAAATGTACCAACTGAATAAAAATCACCCTTGTACTTATATCTTATTTTTATTGATGCAGAACCACTGTTAATTCCAGTAATTACGCCTTTTGAATTTACTTTTGCGATTTTGGTTTTATTGGAAGTAAATATATAAGTTGCTTTCTTTAACTTGCCAGTTAATGGTATAGTGTATTTTTCATTAATAAAAATAGTGCTTTCACTGGTTTGAAGTTTTGTCTTAGAAGCAGCTTCTGATTTAATTTTGCTTCCTGGAAAACCAATGCAAAGTAAAAGCATCAGGCATAGAAAGCCTATTTTCTTCATTTATGTTTTTCCTCCTTTCTTTAATATTTTGAATAAATTTTAGAACTTTGATTTAATGACTTTTATGGTGTCATTACTTTTGCTTGCGTCAGAGCATACGGCAAATACAGTATCTTCCAGTGTATGGGACAGGTTGTACTCCATAACTGCTGCATTTATAGTAAACTGCTCAGTTTGTCTTTGCTTTATAACGGCTATGTATTTATTAACTGCAAGCATAGCCTGTTCCCCGGTAGTTTCAACCAGAAGGCATACTATCTGGTCGTTGCCGAAACGTCCTATGATATCATTAATCCTGGA
Source organism: Lachnospiraceae bacterium (assembly GCA_022797375.1). GTDB lineage: Bacteria > Bacillota > Clostridia > Lachnospirales > Lachnospiraceae > Butyribacter. The sequence continues at coordinate 24,726 of JAAWKM010000010.1, read as the reverse complement.
ATTTGAACGTATAATGCTTGCACACTGGCACAGGCACTGTATCTCCCTGTCAGGACTGGCGCAGTTTATCTGCAGGGCTACAAAAGATAACGGATTATGGTATCTTTTATGGCGCTCTACTTCTTTAAAAGTATCGTCATAAAACCCTTTTTTACTTAGCAGTCCTGTAAGTGGGTCATTACGTGAAACTGCTTTTTCATAAATTGAAACAGGGTCATAATTCTGGCGTCTCTGCGCAAGGAGTTTGAAATTAAGCGTAGCACGTTTTACTGAACGTACACCAAGACATACTTTCCATGAATTGCCATCAAATACTACATATTTATGTGCTGTGCTTTTGTCTGTTTTAGATGTCTGTAAGTCTATATCATTTATAATTACTGCAAATTCTGTAACTTTAGGGTATATAGTATCCTCAATGCGGCATTTGTTATATACTTTATAAAGCTGTATGCGGTAATCCTGCATTTCATAACATGAACTTATGGCTTCTCTCCATTCTTTAAACTGGGAAAGGGTTATTCTTGTCTGGTCCTCAAGAGACAGGCAGGAATAAGCATTATCCCAGTTTTTAGTAAGCATAGCATGGAAAAACTGGTCTAGTACGTCTTTGGGGGATGCGCTTAATATCCCACGGTTAGAAAATGACATAGAGGAAACATATGAAGCCCTGTTTGTATTATTTGAGAGCCATTTTTTATGGTATTCTGTACGGCTTGTACTGTCACTAAGTACACGGTAAGCTTCATTTATCTCTAACATTCTGTCATCTTCGTTAGTATTGTTACTTGTATCTGGATGGTATAATGTGCACAATTTGCGGTAAGCAGCTTTTATAACTTCTGGTGAAGCATCATAGTGCACCTGTAATATATGGTAATAATCTTTAAACATCTGAGATTTTATTGTATGTTCCTCCCTTCTTCCATTGTATATTATTGTAAAATTTACAAATTTTTACAATACCTGGTAAAAAAGGTATGATAACATCCAATTTATGTCATCATACCACAAAAAAGCATCATAATTTTGTCAGCTTACTTTTAATTTAAATTTTTGTACTGCACGTTCATCATCTATAGGTATCTTCTGCATTGAAGCACCGAGTGCAGTCATTTTCCTCTCAAAGTTCTCATATCCACGTTCAATATAGTGGATAGAATCTATAGTAGTATAGCCATCAGCCACAAGGCCAGCAACAACGAGTGCAGCACCAGCCCTTAAATCAGGTGCTGTTACTGATGCTCCTGTAAGACCATCAACACCTTCAATTATGGCTATATTTCCTTCAACTTTAATAGATGCCCCCATACGGGACAGTTCATCAACATATTTAAACCTGTTTTCAAAAAGGCTTTCAGTTACTATACTTGTTCCAGAAGACATTGCAAGCAGGGTTGAAATCTGGGGCTGCATATCTGTAGGAAATCCTGGGTATGGAAGTGTCTTAATCTGGGTATGGAACAGCCTGCTGTTACATGTTACCCTTACAGCATCATCAAACTCTTCAACAGTTGCCCCTATTTCATTAAGCTTGACTGAGATTGCTTCTAAGTGGCGTGGTATAACGTTTTTTATAAGGACATCCCCTCTGGTTGCTGCAGCAGCAACCATAAAAGTACCTGCTTCAATCTGGTCAGGTATAATAGGATATTCACTTGCATGTAATTTTGTTACACCATTAATACGGATTTTATCAGTACCTGCCCCTTTAATATCAGCACCCATGCTGTTAAGGAAGTTTGCAACATCAACAACATGTGGTTCTTTAGCAGCATTTTCAATAACTGTGCGGCCTTCTGCCATGCATGCAGCAAGCATAATATTTATTGTAGCACCAACAGTTACAACGTCAAAATATATATGTTTGCCAATGAGTTTGTCTGCTGATGCATTTATCATTCCATATTCAATATTTACAGTAGCTCCAAGTGCCCTGAATCCTTTAAGATGCTGGTCAATAGGACGGCTTCCTATGTCACATCCTCCTGGAAGTACTACATTTGCCTTGTTATATTTGCCAAGTAAAGCACCAAGCAGATAATAAGAGCCACGTATTTTGCGTATGGCTTCATAATCAATTGTGACATCATTAATGGTGCTTCCGTTAATTTTGACTGAATGCGGGCTTATACGTTCAACAACTGCTCCTATCCCTTTGATAGCTTCTAGTAATACATTAATATCTCTTACATCTGGTAAATTATCAATTAAAACTGTTTCATCTGTCATAATAGCTGCTGCAAGTATTCCAAGAGCAGCATTTTTAGCGCCACCGATTGTTACCTCTCCGCGTAAAGGTGTTCCACCTTTAATAATATACTGGTTTTCCATATTGTTGCACCTCATAATATATATTCAAACGTAAGTAGTATTCTATAAATAATTTTATAAATCTGTACTGCCACAAATAATATCTGCTATATGTCTTTATCAATTTACATAGTTTAACGCATAACATTATTATAAACAAATGATTAATTATGTCAACTCTATTTTTTACGGTTTTCAAAATAAACAAATGAATCTATGGCATCAAAAATATCCTGGAATGTCCCGCGCGGCGCAACATCAATATATTTTTTTAATATTTTCTGCTCATCTTCCCTATGATATTTTCCATAAAAAATATCAAAAAGATTATGGCCGCGCACGTAAATCTTTATGTTTTCTATATTATCTTTAATATCCTGTTTGTCTTTTATACGTATGTTAAGGTTTTTTTGCATTCTTTTGAAACTGTTAAGCCTGAAAAGGTAGTCTTTATATTTTTTATATAATATATTATAGAATTCTTCCTCATTTTTAATTACTCCAATTTTTGCCATTACAGATGGTTCTAAAAAATAATTTTCAAAAGAATAATATTTCAAAATAAGTACGTTTTTAGGTTCAACTTTTGGAAGGTTGCCAGGGTCTTCTTTAGAGCGCTGGCTGTAATAGCTGCAAAGCTGCTTTTTTAAATGTTTAGGGTTTTTACCATCGCTGTCACGTATCATAAGGAACTGGTCTTTAAGATACAATTTATTTATGTATTTTAAATTGGCATATGTTTTAATATTTGTGCAGCTATTTACAGGTATTATAGTAATTCGTGAAAGGTTGCCGTCACTATCATATATTTCAGAATAGTATTTTTCTAAAAGTAATGGAAGGCGGTTACTGTCCTGTTTGCCTTCAACTATAAATACAAAGCTGACATTCATAAGGTCATTGGCTGTATATCCTAAGTCATCAAGTATTACATCAATATCTGAATTTTCTTTTACTATTGTGTAATATTCATTGTCAAGTATAACTTCTTTAATCTGTTTTGTTGAAAAGTTAAAAATCATGTTTGGTGAATGTGTTGAGAAAATCACCTGGTTTTTTTTGGAAAGCCTGAATAAAATTTCACTTGCAACTTTCTGTAATTGTGGGTGCAGGTAAATCTCAGGGTCTTCCATTAAAATAATGCATGGAAGAGTATCATCCTCTTCTATATATGTTTCAAGAAGTGATAATGCATAAATACTTTTTAGTCCTTCACCAAGGATATTTATAGAGCCAATAGACCCGCCACGTTCTTTATTATAAACCTGTGTATCAATTTTTAATAAATGGTCTATGTCAAAATCCATAACATAACGTATTTCCTGTGAAGGGCTGCCATTTTCATGGAAATGGCGGTTTACTTTTGCAGCAAATTCTGACAGCTTTGTATGGAAAAGTTTATATTGTAAAAGACGCGCAGTTTCAAAAAGGGTCAGTTCCTCAGGTGCTTTTTTATTAATAAGTCCTATGCACTGGAAGCACAGGTTACATTTTCTCGCAGAATCAAAAGTACATTCGTTATCCTTAAGCATTTTAAAGGATTCTTTATCATAGAAACTGAATACATCATTCTGCAGCGTCTCGAGATTTCTGTTCTGGTCTATATGGTATATTTTGGGAATAATTTGTTTTATATAGTGGTTATTTTTATGAACCCCGTCTCTATAATGTATAGAGCCTCCAGGGCTTATATAACAATTAAAGGAAATTATGCCATCCTGGAATGATGGCAGTGCTGTTTTAAATTCTTCAAGCCATTTGTCATAATTTCTTGTTTTGCTTAATATTCCTTTAGTATAGTAATAATTTAAATCTGCATCTGTAAGTGAAATCTGCATGGATATTTCAACAGGCTTGCTGGAATCTAAGAATTCATGTGAATATATCTGGCGCAGCCCTGCTGTAATAAGGATTGCGTCTATTACAGAAGTTTTGCCAGTGCTGTTTTTACCAACAAGTATAAGAGAATCTTCCATATTGTTAATTTCAAGTCCGCGTATAGATTTGAAATTAACAATTTTAAGATAATTAATTTTCATAATAAATATTCCCTTTCTCATATTATATGGAATAAAATGTTATTTGTTACTTTTTCTTCTGTTCTGTTTTTGTGCTTTTTTAACAGAAAACCCAAATGTACCAGCTTGTCTTCCAAGGGAAAAATATGAACCATGTGAGTAAGCTATAAGACCCGTCCTGTCAAGATGGAATTTATTACTTTCATCAATGTATTCTGTATCAGCATGGACTGCAGTTACATCTGCAATAAACATATGGTGTGAACCAAGTTCTTTTATCTCTTTTACATGGCATTCAATATTAACAGGAGATTCTTTAATCATAGGGCATTTAACGGTGTCTGCTGTTTCTTTTGTTAAATTGCATAATTTCCATTTATCAGTATCCCTGCCAGAGCGTACTCCGCAGAAATCAGTTGCGTATGCCAGTTTTTCATTAGTCAGGTTAATTATAAATTCACCAGAATTTTTTATAATGTTATATGAAAAACGTTCTGGGCGCACAGATATATATAACATTGGCGGGTTTGTACAGATTGTACCTGTCCATGCAACTGTAATAATATTGGACAAGCCATTAATATCACCACAGCTTACCATAACTGCTGGAACAGGATAAAGCATATTGCCTGGTTTAAAGTTGGTTTTTGGCATGTTATACCTCCATTATAATTTATTGGAAATTTTTAGTGTTTGTCCTGGAAAATCTATGGTTTGTACAATTAATAACGCTTTTTGCCCTGGTAGTATCCAAAGCGTATCATAGTCCATAGGGCAGGAATAACTGCAAAAAACAAATAACTGGAAACTAATACATTCATTATATCATAAAATAGTACTACACAAACAAAAATTATTGTGATAAAATAAAAAGTACTAAAAAGAAACCATTCGTTATACAACAAACACAGGATAGCCGGAAATCATCATTATTATTTTATACATAGAAAGGCAGGTATATAATGGCAAAATATCTGGAATTTGAATCAATGACAGAAGGCCTTGAAAATAAGGTTGTCCAGAATTTAAAGTTCAGGACAGGGAATTTTTTATGGAAAATAAAGTTTAATGTACCTTTAGACCCCAGTACGGTTAATAATGTAAATTTATATGTTACATCTGTAAATTTAGCACCACTCAGGACTTCTATCAGGTACAATTCTATGGATAATGAAATAGAGATAGAACCTTTAGAACCATATGCCCAGAATGAGTCTTATATTTTAAATATTACAACTAATGTAGCATCAGCTGGTGGAAAACATTTGCGTGAACCTTTACAGGTGCAGTTTAAGATAGAGTAGGCATGTCCTGTAAATGGAGAAGAATGTTATTTGGTGTGTTTTTAGTTTTTATGAAAAGAAAAGAACTTCCAGGCATACTGCTTCTTGAAGTTCTTTTCTTTTTAAATAATATTTTTATGCATTATATAAAGTTTCTATCCAGTGATAATTTATTTTAGTACAGGCTTTAATTTAATTGCAAGTACCCTGTCCATATGGTTAAGTGCCTGTGAACCAGGGATTGCAGATTCAAAGTTCACATATATATAATTGCCAAGTACAGCAATTTCTTCATTGAGTGCAGGCATTTGTACAGTTTTTTTGATTTTGCCTGTTTTCATATTTTGTGTGCCTGTTCCAGATGGTTTGTATATATTTAATTCATTTGTATAACCATATGCTCTTGACAATATCATGTTCTTTCCTGTAAATGCTATGCCCTGTACAGCAGGTGGAATTGTTACACTTGACTGTTCTGTGAGGGTTAATGGTGTACCCCCTTCTTCTTCTGATGTATTTTTTTCTACTTTGTAGCTTCTGAGTGTGCCGTTTTTAGTATATTCAAAACTTCCAGCCCATAACTGGTCTTTGTGCCATGTAAGGAATGAAGCTTTCTTTTCTAATTTATACACTGCGGAGAAATTAACATTGTGGAACATTGCATATTCTTGCGCTGCATTATCTACTTCTTTAAAATCTATTGTGCATACTTTTTTGCCATTAGTTACCCAGATGTTTTCACCATCAAAAGTTATTCCACCGGCGTGTGTCTGGTTAGGAAGGACTATTACTGTAAGAAGGTCTTTAAATTCTTTATCAAGCACATATATTACAGACTGTTCTTCACCATAAGAATCATATGCAGATATTAGCAGGTAATCCTTGGCAAATGTAAGTCCCTGTGGGCACATTGATGTACTTTCAAAACCATTTACATTTGTTGAGCGTATGCCTGGTATTGTATATGATTTACTGTAATTTGCATGTTTTTTCACAATTGCAGTTTTCTTCCATGCGTCTGAATTTATAAGTTCTTTTTTAGTCTTATAATAACTTGGCGATGTTGTAGTGCCTCTTGTTACTTGTGGAGTAACATCAGCAGCCGATTCTTCACTTATAAATTCCTGTCCAAATGCCATACGGTAAGCATAGACTTTATAACTGTAGGTTTCTTCTGCCGTAAGGTTTTCATAAACTTTAGATATTGTTTTACTATCCTCTATTGTATCTATAAGTGTAAAATCTTCTTCTTGCTGCTGGTATATATAATAACCTGCAGCTCCTGTCACAGCTTCCCATGTTAAACGGAGTTTTCCATACCCTGCTTTGCCTTTAAGATTTACCTGTGCAGGAAGTGTTGATGTTTTTTCTACATCACCAAATCCACTTGTATGTTCTTCTGTATCAGCATATGTCATTATTTTGTAACGGTAATTTTTTCCAGAATCAAGTCCTGTATCAGTATAGGAAGTTTCTGTTGTGCTTGTTAAATATTCAAAATCCCCGCTTCCCTGTCTTCTATATATAATATAACCTGTGGCTGTGTCATTTAAGTTCCATGAAAGATGTATTGAATCCGCTGTATTGGCACTTAAGGCAAGTCCTGTTGTAACATAAGGCGTTGTAACAGCACGTAATTCTTCAGAATACTGGCTTAAAAGGTTAGTAGTATCAAGGTATGATGATATCGTATATGAATAAACAGTACCTGCTTCAAGGCCAATTTCTGAAATTGATGTACTTGTTGTTACTGTATATAATTCATATGGCAGGTCATTAATACTTCTGTATAAATAATATGAACTGCCTGTAGGGTTTTCATCCCATGATAAATCAACTCTGTGGCTTTCTTCTGTTACAATTTTAAATCCGGAAACGGCAGCAGGGCATGTATATAATGATAATACATCAGATATTTCACCTGTGTTGTTTTCATTGAGGCAGTATGCCTGGATGTATATGTCATAACGTTCTGAAGCCGTAAGTCCTTCTATTGTGTATGCATTTAAAGATGTATTTCCTGATAATTTGTACACACCTTCTGAAACTGGTTTATAGTATACTTTGTATGAGGCATTATTCATGTTGTCCCATATTAAGCTTATTGAAGCACTTGTTGCTGTTTGTGCTGCCCTGTCTGTTACTGCAATTCCAGTGACTTTATTTACGGTAGTTGCAGCATAAAATGTTTCTGACATAGGACTGTATATTTTTTCACCTAATATTGTTTTATAACAGCGTATCTGGTAGGAACATATTGTTGCAGCACTAAGAGAAGGAATTACAAATGAATTTGCTGTGGTTTCTGTTGTATATGAAATGCCATTGTAACTTATACTTAATTCATATCCTTCTGCATCTGTTACAGCATCCCATGTAATTGTTATATCATTTGCAGTTGAAGTAATAGCAGAAGATGTTGTTACAACTGTATCAAATGTTATAACAGGAGGTGCTTCTGTAATGGCAGGGGTTTCTGGAACAGATGCTTTTTGTGGTGCTGCCAGTTTTAAATATGGGTTGAACCAGTTTTCTGTATATGCAAAAGCTTTTGAGCTTGTACTGCACAGTATGCAGGACAGCAATGGTATAATGCACAAAAATATTGCTGTGGTTTTAAAATGCTTTTTATTATTCATTGTATAATCCGTCCTTTATTATATTGCTTTGTAGTTTTTATTAAGTTATACTTAATATATAATATATATCAAAAATGGCAAATTATGGTCAAAATATATAAATTTTTATTCATGCAGGGTAAAAGAGAGTATGTACATTTTATTCCCGTGAAGGCAAATTGAGTATGCGCATATTGTGGCAATGCAGGTATGCTATAATATTACTTGGGATTTTTAACTAAATTAGTATATGGAGATGGAGAATAAATAATATGAAAAAAATTGGAATTTTGCAAAGAATACGTTTCAGGGACAGAATGTTTATTATTTATTTTATAGGGGGAGTGATACCATTTATATTTTCAAGTTATTATACAAATATGCAAAGCAGAAATACAATGCTTGAGTTAAGCCAGGAAACACAGTCTGAAGAGTTAATGATTATGCGGGACAGGATAAGGGAGTCAATGGATATTGTTGAAAAGGTATCTACTAAGCTTTTTATAAATAATACAATAAGGGATGTAGCCACTAAGAGGTATAAATCGGGGAAAGAGTTTGAAAAGGAGTGTGAAAAGCTTAAAATAATTGATAATTATATATATGATTATGAGCAGGATATTTCTGATATTATTATTTATTCAAATAATAGTACAGTAAAAATTAATAAATATTTTGGGCGTATTGGTGAAACAATTACATCACAGGAATGGTATGAACCCACATGTAAGATGGGCGGCAGTTCATACTGGAGTTTTGGGCTTAAAAGAGGGATGATGGAAAAAAGGCCACAGCTTACCAGGGTAGTAAAGGACGAATATGGAAATATACAATATATAATTGCTATACAACTGCAGTTTTATAATGTCAGGAAATTTATTTCAGAACGTATGGTTAATACAATGTTCTTATATAATAATGATGATGTATTATATACGAATTTCCGGGTTAATGATGAATGGGATTTTCTGTTTGAACATTTACATAATAATAGTTTTATGTCTTATTCAGAAATTTTAAGCAGAGGAATAACGGATTATATTGTGACATATAATAAGATTTACCAGATGGATACAGGAAGGTTTTTTACTTTGGTGAGCGTACTGGACTGCAGGAAGATTATGTCACAGATGGATGAAGAAAATATGGTAAGTTTTATAACTATGTTTACAAGTATAGTATTATCAGTATTTCTTATAACTTTATTTTCAAGTATATATGGAAAAAGAATGGTTATGCTAAGTAAACAGATGCATCTTGTAGCTGTTGGTGATTATGATAAAGTTATTCCTATAGACGGCAATGATGAAATTACTGATTTATACAAAGAACTTGAAAAGATGATAGAGGAAAATAAAGAATTGTTAAGAAATGTAGTTGAAAAGCAGGTCCAGGAGGAGAAGCTGCATTCAAAGCAGATGGAAATAGAATTTAAAATGCTTGCAAGCCAGATTAATCCGCACTTTTTATATAATACGCTTGAAACAATAAGGATGAAAGCGCTTGTTAATAAACAACGCGAAATAGCCGAACTTGTAAAAATGCTTGCAAAGCTTATGCGCAGGAATATACAAGTAAGTGATAAAATGGTAACTCTTAAGTCAGAAATAGAGTCTATAGAATATTACCTGAAGATACAAAGCTACCGTTTTGGTGACAGGATAATGTCAGAGATAGAGGTTGACAGTGATATTGATATTAATGCAAAAGTGCTTCCGCTGATAATACAGCCTTTTGTTGAAAATGCATTTGTACATGGGCTTGAAGGAATAGAGAAAGATGGCAGGTTATCAATATATGTGGAGCGGGAAATTGGTGTTATTAAAATTACGGTACAGGATAATGGAACTGGCATGGATAAGTTCAGGCTTAGTGAGCTGAGAGGGATGTTAAAGTCTAATACTGAGACAAGCAGCAAATCGCATATAGGCATAAACAATGTAAACCAGAGAATTAAACTGCAATATGGTGAAATGTTTGGAGTAGGTATATACAGTAAAGAAGGTAATGGTACAAGGGTTGTTATTACAATGCCATATTACTGGGATAAAATATAATTTTAAAAGTAAACATGTCAAATATTTATGGTTTTTTTTAAGAAATGTTATGGTAAAATATCCTAATAGGCAGTATGACAGAATTGATTATTTATTTAGGAGGATATGATATGAGAAAATCTTTAAGGAAATTAATCGCAGGTGTTGCAACATGTTCACTTGCACTAGCACTTGCAGCAACTATAATGCCAGATGTGGCAGAAGCAGTTGACTGCAGCAAGGCAGGAAAGAAAGCTGCAAAGGCTGAACTGAACCTTGATACACCAGAATACCACGCATATTTTGGATTCCAGCAGACGGGTTCATGGACATACAGGGATGCATGGTATAACCCTGCTTCAGGTCTTGATGGGACTTCTTTAAGTACAGGTGATTATAATACTTTATTTACTGATGGCGGTAATGCTACTGTTGATGGTGTAACAATAACAGATGCAGTAATTAAAGGCAATGGCACATACTCAGTAAGCATGACAGGCATTAATGGTGCAATTCCTGCTGATGATGGCGCTGATATAAAGACATCACTTGTTTATGTATCAACAGATATACCTTCAAGTGCTATTGGAACTCTTAGTTTTACAGATGTAAAGCTTATTGTTGATGGTAATGAAATTGCGCTTCCTAGCCCGGAACCATATGTTAATGCAGATGCACAGGAACTTGGGCTTTACCAGTTTGACCTTGTAAACACATACCATCCAGAAGCATATACATCACCTAGTATACTTGCTATGAATGATTCTGTTGAAATACAGTTTACAGTAAGCGGCTTTAATGCAGATAATCCTGATGCTGTTGTAGCAGAACCTACAGAAGAGCCAACACCAGAACCTGCTTCATCAGATACATCTTCTGCAACATCAGATACAGATAGTACAAGCAGCACAGATAATAACAAAGAAGACAGTGGTTCATCAACAACAACTATAGTTATAGTAGTAGTGGTAATTGTTGTAATAGCTGGTGCTGCATTCTTCTTAATGAAGAAAAAGAAATAATAATATAGCCAGTAGAATTGCTATATAATAAATGGTTATAATATAAAGGAGGCAAATTTTTTGTCTCCTTTTTTATAAGGTATAAAAATACAATAAAAAGTATGAAAAATAAATGTATTTTCAGTCAATAATTTATGGTATTTTTTTTGCAGGGACGTAGGTATAATTATACAAAGAAGAAGGTGTAATGCCATTGGAATTTTGTTTAATACAGCTAAAATTTTGTATGGCAGAAAATTTAATGAATCAGGAGGAACCTTATGAAAGAAGAAAAAACAGAAGTTAAGGGAGCTCTTGGCAGTGTATATATTGTACAGCGTATTGCCACACTTGTGGCAGTAGTAGCCATGTTCTTCCCTGCATTCAATCCGGCAAAAGTATGTGCACTTGTCAATGAAAATCTTTCTCTTTTCACATCGGCAATCTCATATTCAAGCCTTACATCGGATTGTGCAAGAGCATTCCGTGTAGGATGGGTTGATGAAAGTGTATTTATTTTATTGTTTGTTGCATCTATTATTATGCTTTTAGGTGTTATTCTTGCTATAGTGGGCGGCTGTATGTCAGTTGGCAATAATAAAATGCAGAAAACAGGTCTTTTATTTTCAATGGGCGGCGGTGTGCTGGTTATAGCTGGTGCAGTTTTGTGTATTGTAAGTTATACAATGGCACAGGGGTCACCTAAAATTGAAAGGGTAAAGCCTGAATTCCCAACTGCAATTATTATTTACATAGTAGTTGGTGCACTTATTTTACTGCTTTCAGCTTTTCTTAACGTAAAACTTCCAAAACCTGCAAAAGATGCTAAATTTGAAATTGAGTCAAAGTATAAACTTTTTCTTATGTTTATGCCATTTGCAGCACTTGCATTTGTATTCTGCTATCTGCCTTTATGGGGATGGAGATATGCATTTTTTGATTACCAGGCGGGTGGCTCGCTCTCAATGGATAACTTTGTAGGATTTAAATGGTTTGCATATCTGTTCCAGAATGCAGCTACAAGAAAGGATATAGTAAGGGTTATTAAAAATACCCTGGCAATGAGTGGTCTTAATATATGTACTAGCTGGCTGCCTATGATGTTCGCAATATTCCTTTGTGAAGTTAAGAATATGAGGTTCCGCCGTTTCGTGCAGACATTTACAACTATTCCTAACTTTATAAGCTGGATTCTTGTTTATGCTATTGCGCTTTCTATTTTCTCAACAGATGGTTTTATTAACACATTTGCTAAAGAGTTCCACCTTATGGCAGAAGAGGCTACTGGCAAAAACTACCTTATGGGTGATTCGTTTACCTGGGTTAAGATGTGGTTATGGGGCACGTGGAAAGGCGTAGGATGGAGTGCTATTATTTATATAGCTGGAATTTCTGGTATTGACCAGCAGCTTTACGAGGCAGCAGAAATTGATGGTGCCGGGCGTTTCCAGAGAATGTGGAATATTACTGTTCCTGGCCTTCTGCCTACATTCTTTGTACTGTTGCTTATGTCTATTGCCAATATCCTGACCAATGGTCTTGACCAGTACCTTGTATTTATGAATGCACAGAATAAAGATACAATAGAAGTCCTTGACCTTTATGTTTACCAGTTAGGTATAGGCGGAAGTTCTATACCACTTTCAACTGTCGTAGGTATGTTTAAATCTGTAATAAGTGTAGTATTGCTGTTTGCTGCAAACGGTGTATCTAAGAAGCTCCGTGGCGAAAGCATTATCTAGGAAGGAGGATATAGAATATGGCAAAAACAGCACAGGAAAAACTTGATGAAAAAAGGGAAAAAGAATATAAGAAAAAACATAAAAAAATATACCGTACCAAGCCTGGTGATATAGTTTTTAATTTATTAAACTATGTGTTCTTTATTTTATTTACACTTACATGTATATTCCCGTTCTATTATCTGTTTATTAATACAATTTCAGATAATGACCTGGTGAAAAGAGGACTTATTAATTTCTATCCTAAGGGGATTAATATTAATAACTATATAGCACTTAAAGGTGTAAACGATTTAGGTTATGCGTTTCTTGTAACCATAACAAGAACAATTCTTGCCACTACATTAATGGTAGTTGCATCTGCATTTGTAGGATATCTTGTTACAAAACAGGAAATGTGGAAAAGAAGTTTCTGGTACCGTTTTCTTGTAATTACAATGTATTTTAATGCTGGACTTATACCTTGGTATCTGAACTTTGCCATGTTAGGTCTTACTAATAAGTATTCGGCTTATATTTTGCCTGCAATTGTTGCACCATATAATATAATACTAGTCAAGACGTACATAGAGTCGATACCAGCAGAACTGGAGGAAAGTGCGTTTATAGATGGTGCCTCGCACTTTACAGTATTCAGGAAGCTGATATTTCCTCTAAGTAAGCCAATTCTTGCTACAGTAGCTATATTTGGTGCAGTAGGTAACTGGAACTCATTCCAGGATTCCCTTATACTTATGCAGAATAATTCACAGTTATTTACATTACAGCACAGGCTGTATATATACCTGAACCAGTCATCAAATCTTGGTGCAGTTATGAATATGAGTGGAAATGCTGCGGCATCTGCTATGGAACAGGCACTTAATGCAAAGGTTATTAAATATACTGTTTCAATGATATCAATTATACCTATACTTATGGTATATCCATTTATGATGAGATATTTTGAAGAGGGTATTATGCTTGGTGCTGTTAAGGGTTAAGCAGATATCTTGTAAATGAAACTATATACAGGCAGTTTATAGCTGCCTTTTAAATAAGATTTAGGAGGATAATTATATGAGGAAGCATTTATCTAAAAAAGTTTTGTCAATGCTGCTTGCATCCAGTATGGTTATTGGTTCAGCTTCTGTAATGACAGGATGTGGCAATAAAAGTGGAGATGGCGGCGGAGGCTCTAAGGATGAGCCTGTTACTCTTAATGTGTTCAGCCAGTTGGCAAATTATTCTGGTATGCAGGGTGGATGGAGCGCAGATATACTTCTTGAGAAATTTAATGTAAAGCTGAATATTATTCCAGACCCAGCTGGACAGAGTGTATATGATACACGTGCAGAAACTGGTGATTTAGGTGATATAGTTGTTTTTGGCAATAACTATGATAAGTATCCTACTGCTATACAGCAGGGGTTGCTTTATGACTGGAATGAAGATGGCTTGCTTGAAGAGTTTGGTCCATATATTAATGAGCATATGCAGGATGCCATTAATAATAATAAGGAACTTACTAAGACAATCACAGAAGGTGCAGATGATAAATGTTATGGTATAGGCCATGCTATTGCAACATCAAGTGAGAACCATGCTGCTTTTATGTATACATGGGATATAAGATGGGATTTATACAAAGAACTTGGTTATCCTGAATGTAAAAATCTTGATGATTATATCGAAATTATTAAAGATATGCAGAAGCTTTGTCCAAAGGATGAGTCAGATAAGAAAACTTATGCAGTATCATTATGGAACCAGTGGGATGATGCAATGGTAATGTATGTTAAGTCTATGGCTACAGCATATTATGGATATGATGAGCAGGGGCTTGGGCTTTATGACCCTGCAACTGGGGATTACTATGATGCACTTATGGATAATGGTCCTTATCTTGAAATGCTTAAATTCTTTAATAAGTTATACCAGGAAGGGCTTGTAGACCCTGATTCAATGACACAGACATATGACCAGGCTATTGAAAAGATTAAAAATGGTGGTGTATTTACATCTATTTTCAATTATTCAGGTTCATTGGCATATAATACCCCTAAACATCTTAAAGATGGCAAGATGATGTATTGTTTAAAACCAGAAGAGGCTTCACCTTTAGTATATGGTATGACTACTCTTGGTGGTGACAGAATATGGGCTATAGGTTCTAAATCAGAAAATCCAGAACTTGCTATGGAAGTAATTAATTATCTTTGTACTCCTGAAGGCTATATGGTATCACAGTATGGACCTAAGGGTGAAACTTGGGATTATGATGAGGAAGGTAATACTTACTTTACAGAGTTTGGTAAAAAATGTAACCAGGATAAAATGGGCACAAAAATGGAGAAACATGAAGGTACTTACCATGATGGTGAGTTGCAGATTAATAACCTTACATGGGCACTTGATGCAGAAAATCCTGATTCAAATGGTGAAACTTATAACAGTAAATACTGGAAGAGTGAACTTGTAGAGCCTGAAAATGAAATTGAAAAAGACTGGGCAGAGAAAACAGGATGCATAACTATTGATGATTATATGGAAAAGGGTAAATATACAGTAGCACCTGTTTCTGCATATGCTAAACCAGAAATGGACCAGGAATTATCTACTGTATGGAACCAGGTTACTAGTGCAATTAAGACTGGTTCATGGCAGGCTATGTATGCTAAAACTGATGCAGAGTTTGATAAGATTGTTGACAATATGAAGAAAGAAGCAGAAAGCTATGGTTACCAGCAGTGCCTTGAATGGTCAAGGAATGAGGCTGCTAAACGTAAGTCTTGTGAAGATGCACTTACAACAAGTAGTAGCTCTAGTACAGGAAGTGACACAACAAGCAGTTCATCTTCAAGTGAAGCTGAATAAATTCCAGGCTGCTTTATTAAGAATTCTAATATAAAATAATTACTGGACTGTCCATATATGGACAGTCCGGTTTGCATTTTATGTTATTATGTTATATACTTAGAAAGAATTATGTTTAGTAATGTATTTTAATTATAGGAGGAATAGCTGGATGGGGAATAATGGTTTTTTTAGTATAGAAAGTCCTTTGTATAAATTTATGAGCAGGCTGACAGATATGATAAAGCTTAACTTTTTATGGGTTTTATGCAGCCTTCCAATCATTACAATGGGAGCAGCAACTACAGCAGCATTTACTATAACACTTAGGATGGTGGAAGAAAAAGAGGGGTATATTGCAAGGCCATTTTTCCGCGAATTTAAGAATAACCTGGTTAAAGGCAGCATTACCGGGATTATCCAGTTAGTTGCAATGTATGCCATATACCTGGATTTCCAGTTATCTAAAATTGAAGGCAATGGCACTATTTTTACCGTTGTTGGTGTAATTGCAACATTTTTGGCATTTATGCACCTTATTTATGCATATGCACTTCTGGCAAGATATGAGAATACAGTTATAAATACTCTAAGGAATTCTTATTCAATTGGTTTAAGGTATTTACCTAAAACTTTTGGTTTATTTTTAATGATTGTACTTGAGTATATAGTTTTTAGATGGAATTTTACTACTCTGCTTATAGGAATATTATTAGGACCAGCATGTATTATTCTTACAATAAGTGGTTTTGCAAGGCCTCTTTTCAGGCTGGTTGAAAATGATAATGAAGAAAAGGCAGCACAGAAAGAGGAACAGGAAAAAGAGTATGAAAGTGATATGTTGGAAGATGAAGAATTTGAGGATACAGACAAAGATACATTAAGCGAAGAGGATTTTAATTAATGGTGTGAATTATGCATGTTTCTAAACAGGTTAGGGACATGCTTTCTGTTTGTTTTATGCATTTGCAATGCACTATATAAAATTCTAATACAAAAGATTATAAAATGCAAACATAATTAAGGGATGTGCAATAGTGTTTTTTATACAGACAGACAGGCATAAAACCAAGGGTCAGAGTTTTATGCCTGTTTAACCTGCCTGTTTAGGGTTTGGTATCCACAACAAATATATTTGCTGTGGGCGCTTAACTACTTCAAATCCAGAAGTAAAGCCAGCTTCTTTATTATACGCTGTATTTTAGCAATATTTTAATTTGTTTTTTCACAAAAAAACTCTAAAATTTCGCAAGAATAATTATATTAAAAAAGCCATCTTCCAGATAACATCCAGCTTCTCCGCCATATTTTCTTGAAAAAGAAAATACACTCTGCATTCCGAGCCCGTGGTTTTCTCCATTTGTACTTTTAGGAAGCCCTGTTGCTAAGTCAAATTCTATTTTTTTATCAAATTCATTTTTCATACGTATTAATAAATGTTCTTTTGAACAGTTTACTTTTACATATATATTTCTTCTTTTTTCTTCAAAATCTTTTACACAAATTATTGCATTTTCAAATAAGTTTGCAATAACTAAAGTAAATTCGTAATCATTCACTGGTATTTCTTTTGGAATAACAATATCCAAGTCTACTTTAATTCCTAAGATACGGGCTTTTTCCATCATTTTTGATATAATAGTATTTGCAATAAGGTTATTACAATATTTAATTACCTTATTTTCATCTACTACATTATTAATATGTTCTGTAATTTTTTTGATTTCATCATATTTGTTTTGTGAAAGCATAGCATCAATCATTTTAGAATAATGCCTTATATCATGGCGCAATATTTTCATATTCTGTTCCGACTGCTCCAGCATATAATACTGGTTTTCCAGCCCCTTGATATATTCTTCCATAAATACATTTTTCCAGTAAATATCTGCTTTTTCTGACTGGCTTTCTATATATCTTAAAATAACCACATACGAAACAAACATAGTTATAATGAAGACAATTATCCCAGGTATATTAGCAGGTATATCATAAAGCCTGTTTGGGAAATATGCTAAAAAAGTAAAACTGCAATAAAAAAATGCAGGAATAAGGCATAATTCCCACCAGTTTTTTAAATATTCTATTTCCTGGCATTTAAGGCATATTTTACGTAACCTGAAATATAAAAGAAGAAAAATAGCAATATGTACAATAATACTTCCTAAAAGCGATACTATCTCATTTCCAGTACATATATGCAGTATTGTTGCAATAATGCTTCCGGCTATTACATAATTAGATGCACTAAGCCCCATAAACAGTGCTTTATTATCCCTTTTCTTTGAAATAATAATAACAACAGACTGGGTAATTATTATTTGTGTAATTGTTACTATAAAATAGCATAATTTGCTTTCAGGAAAAATATTCAGTTTAAAATAATCAAGAAAAACTAATGAGCAGAATGCAGAAAAACATATTATAGCAGTAGTGTGTTTTGAATATCTGTGTAAAATAAAAAAGAAAATAAATACCATTAAAAAAATATGGCTTACCATATATGATATATTAGTAAAGTAATTCATTATTTTTTCCTGCCTTGGTTTCGTAAATTATGTCAGATAATTAAATTGATAAGCTATTATAGTATAACTGGGATGAAAAGTCAAATATATGGCTATAAAACCACGTCCGTTTTATAAAATCTCCAGTTTTCCTGTACTGGCAGACGGACGCAGGTTTTCCAGTGCCAGGGCGGGTTTATTCCATGACAGAAATGCCATTTGGAGAAGGCACTGATGGGCTTACCCTTTTTTCTGTCCAGAAAACAGTAACATTTATAGAACAGGAATCATGGTCTGCATGTAATTATCTTCCAGCAGGGGAAGGGATTTACGACCTGGATTTATATGTTCACAATACTACAGCTCCAGGCAAAGACGAAGATGATGGCAGTGATGGTTATTCAGTTAGTGGCATTTCTTTAATTGATAAAAATGGACAGACTGCTGCCTGTACCGAAAGTAGTGAATACCTGGATGGTGACAGTAATGATCCAAGGTATGGTAATATACTTTATAAGTCTTATTATCTGGATGGCATGGATATATATCATGCAGACTGCAGGGTTTACTGTACAAGGGAATTAGAAGCAGGTGAGGAATTAGAAGCAGTTTATTATATTGATGGAAAAATGCATAAAACAGGAATAAAACTCACTGTAACAGATAAACCATATATTAAGGAAGCTGACAGGTATAACCGTTATATAGATTCAAATATTTATGGAGTAAGAATATCAGCATATAATACTGATTTTGATAAATTATCACTTAGTTTTAAAGATATTGAAACAGGTGAAATACTGGCTTCAAGTATAAAATTTATACAGGAATATAATGATTCTGCTGTTTATTATATACAGTGTAATAATGGAGAACTTGGTAATGGCCTTTATAATATTGAGTATAAATATTCTGGAAATGGTACAGATATTATAGCTGAGAATGTTGCCAGATATTATTATATGTATAATAATATTTATAGCAATAATACATATACATATTCTGCAGCTTATAGCTGGAACTGTGAAACTGATTCTATAGAATATTATGATTCTAATATCCCATCTGGTTCTGCAATATCTTATGAAATTAAATCTTATGAGGGAACATTATGTACTTCTGGAGGAAGTATTATAGCAGATAATGACCATGTTGTAATTATTCCGTTAAAAAAAGAGCTTGAAAATGGGACTATACATCATCATACTGAGCTGCCTTATTATTTATATATTACTTATACAGATATTAATGGAAAATCCAATATTAGTTATTCAACGGTTATGCTTAGATTTTTTCCTGGTTACTACCATACAAATGTTTGTGGTAACGGTTCAATAGATTTTTATTATGGTTTGGATAACAACCTATATCTGCCAGATAGCAAAGAACTGGAATTTTCTATAAAAATTAAGTGCTATAACCAGAATGAACTAAAAGATACCTGTACTGCAGTTATTTATGATACAGATGACCGTCCTGATGAAGAAGATAAAATTGGAACAGTAGAATTATCTCTTAAAAATGAAAATGACAATTTATCATATAATGGAATTTACAAAGGCAGTCTTAATAGTGAAAAAAACAGATATTACCTGTTTTTTAACCCTTACCAGGATGGCTTTTATTTTAGTGATGGTGACAGGTATGATTACCTTAGTTGTGTGTTTAAAACAGCAGACAGCAACAGGCTTTGTCTTGAAAACCAGTACAATTATCTGGCTTCCGGGGAAGTATTAATGTGTTTCCCTTCAGAAGAAATTGCGGATTTTTATTGTGGGGAAGGGGATATAAAAATTAAAGACAAACTTAAAGTTAAGATACTTGATTTCCAGGAAAACGAAATAGGAACATATAAGTTCGCAAATAATGACTTTACTATTACTGGTGAAAAGTTTTACAGGGTTATCAATTTTTCTAGTTCTGTAAGACAAAAACTCTCTAATATTAATTATTGTAAAGTATATCTTTATTATGGAAATGGGGAAGAAAAAGACACAATTATAGCAGACAGCTGGCATCCTCAAGAAAGTTTCTATGATACAGAATATGATAGTGACAATATATACAGAGCAGAGTATATAAAGAGAAGCCAGACCAGTGGATGGTTAGCTCTTGGAAATAATGAAAGTATTGCAATTAATGATAATATATATATTGAAGTTTCAAATAATGAATTTAGCACAGTATATGGCAGCAAAAGTGCATTTCCAGCAATTATTACAATAACTGGATGGTACAATAATTTAAAGACAATAAAAACAATTAATGTTCCAGAACCAGGATATAAGTTTACAGAGTCCGATATGGAAGGGTTATCACCAATAAAAAAATATAACTTCTTCTTAAAAGGGGCAGATGGTTCTGCAATTGCATATCGAAATAATTATATTATAAAATCTGATGAACCAGAAAATGACAAACCAGATGACAATAAACCAGATGATAATGACAATACAAATAATAATCCTGGTAGCGGAACTGGCATAATTATTCCATATCCATCTGTACCAACTGGTGCACCTGGAACAACAGCTACACCAGTGCCAGGCGTAACGCCAGAAGCAACAGCTACACCAGTACCAAGTGTAACGCCAGAAATATCAGGTTCACCTGCACCAACTGCTGTACCAGAAGCATCTGGTTCACCACAGGAAAGTGCTATACCAGAGGTATCTGCTGCACCTGTAGAAACTGTAGCACCAGAAGTATCAGGTACGCCTGTACCTGGGGAAACAGAAAGTACAAAAAATAATATTAAAAAAGGTACAAAGACTGTTGATAAAAAGTCTAAAGCTATATATAAGGTAACTAAAACTGGAAAAAATAAAACGGCCGAATATATAGAAAGTACAAAACAAAAGCCTGTTAATGTTACAATTCCAAATTCAGTAAAAATTAATGGCAGTGTGTATAAGGTAACTTCTGTAGGAGCAGATGCGTTTAAAAATAATAAAAAACTTAAATCTGTCCAGATAGGCAAAAATGTAATTTCCATAGGTAAAAAGGCATTTTATGGCTGTAAAAAACTGCGCACAATAACTGTAAGGACAAATAAACTTAAATCTGCAAGTATAGGAAAAAATGCATTTGGCAATGGTTTTTCCAGTCCACAGGTTAAAGCTGTTAAAAGTAAGTGGAAACTGTATAAAAAAATATTCCAGGCTAAAGGAATGTCAAAAAAATCTAAATTTAAGAAATTATAATATACTTATAAAATAATGCCTGTTGTTTAAAAAATTGCAGCAGATAATTACATTTAAGAACATAATTATATTAACAGGGCATACAAGTTAAAAAATTGTATGCCCTGAATTGTAAATACCATTAACAGGCAAAGAAGGGAGAAAAAGAATGAAACTTAGAAAAAGAGTATTAAGTATAATACTGGCAGCAGCAATGTGCATACCAGCATCATTTTTGCAGTATATGCCGGCATATGCTGCGGAAAGTTCTAAAAAGTCAGGTACATGTGGTAAAAATTTAACATGGGTATTAGATGATAATGGTACAAATACAATTTCTGGCACTGGGAGTATGAGGGATAACTGGAGGTATGGCGCTACGCCAAGGGAACGCCAGGAAATTAAGGCTATAGTTATTGAAGACGGGGTGACAAGTATAAATGATTATGCCTTTATGGAATGTACAGGGGCTGAAACTGTTTCTATAGCAAAAAGTGTAACCAGTATAGGAAAATATGCTTTTGAAAGCTGCTATAAACTTACAGGTGTTTCCATACCAGAGGGCATAACCAGTATAGGGGATTATGCTTTTAATTCTTGTGGCTGTCTTACTGGGATTTCTATACCGAAAGGAGTTACGCGTATTGGAGAATGTTCATTTAAAGGCACTGCTATTACTGATATAGTAATTCCGTCCAGTGTATTAGAAATCGGTGATGCTGCGCTTGCTTCTGAAAATTTAAAGACAATTAAAGTGTCTGCAGGTAATAGTAATTACTGTACTTTAGATGGAATACTTTATAATAAGGATTTTTCAACACTTATAAAAGCTCCAGTAACTATTGAAAGCTGTACAATACCAGAAAGTGTTTCTGCAATTAATAATAACGCTTTTGAGAAATGTAGAAAACTTACAGATATTTCTATACCTGAAAATGTTACAAGTATAGGAGATTATGTATTTATGGAATGTACAAGCCTTACAGAAATTAATGTTCCAGAAAGTGTAAAAAGCATAGGGGACTATGCATTTTATAGTTGTGTTAAACTTAATACTATCTCTGTTCCAGATGGTTTAACAAGTATTGGAAACAAGATACTTTATAATACACCTTATTATTATAATCCTGATAACTGGGATAATGGTGCTTTATATCTTGGAAATTACCTGCTTAATACTAAGGATATTACAGGGTACTATAAAATCAGGGAAGGCACTACAATAATTGCGGCATGTGCTTTTTTATTAAATGAAGGCATGACAGGTGTATTTATTCCTGGAAGTGTTACTATAATAGGAAATTCAGCATTTGATAATTGTAAAAACCTTACAGATATTACAATTTCAAATGGTGTATCTGTAATTGGAAAGAATGCATTTTTCCATTGCACAAACCTTAAAAGCGTTACTATTCCGGATAGTGTGGGTAAAATTGGTGACAGGGCATTTTATAATTGTGAAAACCTGGCAGAAATTACAATTCCAAATAGTGTTAAGCTTGGAAACAGCACATTTTTTACTGGTAAATATAATAATGCAGTTCTTAATATTACAGGTGGAAATTATAAATCAGATATGGATTTAGCTATATTACCCCATTATTTCAAGGAAATTAATTATGAACGTGAAGCTTTAGACTATAAAATTAAAGATAATACAGATGGTAAAGTACACTATGCAGAAATACAGGAAACAAGCGCAGATACAATAGAGCATGACACAATGTATTCTAATAACTGGAAAACAACTTTCGGCATAACAGCTTATGATGTATTTGGTGAAAATGATAAATTCCAGGAATCGGAAAATCCAGATGGAAAATTGTTTGCTTTCTATGGTGATAAAGATATTGTAACTGTAATTCCAAAAGATAAAAACGAAAAACTGGTTAAAATTGAGAATAAAGGATTTACCTTCGGGGCAGCAACTATTGGAGATGATGGTTACTATTATATTATCTGGGGAAAAAGTATTTCAGATGATGTTATTGACAGCTCTATGGATGAAGAAAATATACAAATATGCAAATATGACAGTTCAGGTAAATTAATTAAAACCTTAGGGCTTCCAGTATCATATACAAAGGCACAGTTTCCATTTTCTTTCAGTAATACAAATATTTCTTATAATAAGGGTTTTTTGTGTATAATTTTAAGTACAAAATGGACAATCCTTCCATCAGATGGCAAACATCACCAGGGTTCAGAGTTTATTGGCATAAATGCAGAAACAATGGAGATGGTATCTTTTAAAGACCTCGAGGTCAGCCATGAATTTGGAATATCATTAATTCCTACAGATTATGGTTTTGCAGCTATACAAAGGGGTGATGCTTTAGATACAAGAGGTATCAGTCTTGGAAGATATTATTTGTCAGATAATACAATTGATATGTTGGATTTTATCCAGGATTATATATTACTTTATCATTCCAGTGGACAATATGGAACTAATGAACATCATTTAGATGGAAATATTACATATGTACATATGGGAGGTTTTGCAATGAGCAATTCCACCTATGTCATAGCAGGAAAATCAGAACATATGTATACCAGTGATATTTATAAAATAGGGAAAAATGAAGAGTCACTTAGTGGAATATATGATGTTTTTGTACGCATTGCAGATTTAAGCCTTATAAATAACAATAATCCTGATTTTGCTGGTACAACCCGTATTGATGAAGCTACAGGGGAAGATGCAGATTACAACATGGTCTGGCTGACGCAATGTAATGAAAAAGAAAAGGCAGGGAATGTTAAAATCGTAAAACTGCCAGATGGTTCTTATTGTGTATTATGGGAAAAAATGTAAAAGTAAAATAGAAAAATATATACAGCGCCTGGTACGTAAGTAACGTAATTTGTATATATTATGTTATTACAGGTTTTATTGCAAATTTAAAGTGACAGGTTATGTGTGCCAGATGCCAGCAGTCATTCCGCAAAATGGGCACTTTTAACCCCACCGGCATTTAAGCCCCTGTGTCATGTGGCACAGGGGCTTTATGTGCCGTTGTGTGGGTTAACGTAGCGCAAGCGTGCCCATGTGCGGAATGATTCTGGCACTGGCACACGTAACCGTACGTTTTGTTACTATTCACAGCTACGCTGTTCATAGTAACTAGCAGTGCTTTCAGCACTGGTTATGTACACATTTTGCACAAAAAACGTGCAAAATGGCACCG
>JAAWKM010000009.1 GCA_022797375.1 Lachnospiraceae bacterium | reverse complement strand
ATGCTGTCGTCCTTAGTAATTCTGAAATTAACATAATAAAATTTCTTTTCTGAAAGTTCTTTTTTAATATAATCAACAGAAGAGGCATTGCGCAATATTTCCTTATCACTTTCATAGACAGTTTTATTAATAAAGAGTTCCATAAATGCATTAATTGAAATTTCTTCATTAAATATGTAGTCAAACTTATAGTGGCTGTTATCAGTGAGCTGTAGAAGGTTTCCCATGCCAGTATCAAGGTCAAAGAACCAGACAAGCTGGAAATCCACGCTTAATGCATGTACAAGTTCCATCTGGCGTCTTTCACTTTCCATGCGTTCCCTTTTTTCTTTTAATTTCTGGTCAGTACAGCCAAGCAGGAAACGCTGGTAGAACAATGTTCCATCTTCCTCTAGCAGTTTAATATTGCCCATTATGTGTAATATTTGTCCATTATCATGTTGTATGCGGTATTCAACATTAACAGTATCGTTTGGTTTATCCAGCTTCATAATAGATTCCCTTAGTTTTTGCTTGTCTTCTTCAAGCACGGAGGGAGCCATTAAATCAAATCCGCTTTCCATTAATTCTTTTTTTGTGTTATAACCAAGTATATTAAGGGCAGCCCTGTTTATACTGATTATATGTGTCCCATCAAGTGAATGTGTCATAATGCCACAGTCAAGCGAAGTAAAGACCCTTTCCATGGTAAGGTTCTTCTTTATTAACTCCTGTTCATATGCACGTTCCTGTGTTATATCAATAGCTACACCAACAGTACCCATTACACTGCCATCAACATCATACAGTGGGGATTTATAAGTTGTAAGAAGCCTTGTACCATCACCAGTTTTAACAGTTTCTTCTGCTATACAGGTTTTTCTTGTGCTCATAACCTCATGTTCAGATTCTATGCAGGCAGGGTCATCCTGTTCAACATCCCATATATATGCATGTCTGCGTCCTTCTATCTGCTGTCTTGTTTTATTCACTGTCCTGCAGAAGCTGTCATTTACTTTTTCGTGTACGCCATCCTTGTCTTTATACCATACAAGATTTGGCACACTGTTAATAGCAGCCTCTAAATACTGGGTGTCCTGCCAGTGGTCTTTGCTTCTTTTATACGCTTGCTGCCATCTTAAAAAGCGGAAGCTTAATTCCCCATTTGCCATAGGCAGTACCCATATATCATCAATTTCGTTAAAACTGTCTGACAGGGATGCGGTCTGGTCTTTATCTGCAAGGAGAATAAGGCTGGCATCTTTTCTTTTGGCAGAAACCAAGGTTTGCAGCGTTTCCCTGGCATCCATGCCTGTAAGGTCTGCAAAAATTGCGTCTGCGCCAGCGGCTAGTGAAGTTTCAGGTGTGCCACTTTCATAAAATTCATGTGTAAAATGTTCAAGCGGGGACATATTTTTTATAATTTCAAATATACCATGCTGTCCGCCTGCCAGATAAAAATGAATATGGCAATGATACATATCTGTTTCCTCCTTGTGAGTACAATTATAAAATAAAACACCAGATTTAGTTTAACACAAAAAAGTTTGCTATACAATCCGTTTATAGCAAACTTTTAGCCTTATTTTATGATATTTTTAAATATAAATGAAACCAGATAAGGGTAAACCTCAAAACAGCATCAGCATACAGGAGAAAATCTATGCTCCTGCCCATACATACCTGGTTTTATTCATATCTGGTTTAACCTATGTATTGTTATTTAAAACGTACTGCTGTACCATATGAAATAACTTCTGCTGCTCCCTGCATTATTGCAGAACTTGCATACCTTATATTAACTATGGCATCAGCGCCAAGATGCTCTGCTTCCTGTACCATGCGGTTAGTTGCAAGTTCCCTTGCTTCGTTCATCATATCATTGTATGCTTTTAATTCGCCACCAACAAGTGTTTTAAAGCCCTGTGTAATATCCTTTCCAATATGTTTGCTCTGTATAGTGCTGCCTTTAACAAGACCAAGCATTTCAAGTTCTTTGCCTGAAATATAATCAGTATTAACTAATACCATAGATACCACTCCCTTTTCTTATAAATATTTGTACTACCTGATTAATACAATAATACATTATGAAGGGTTTGTCAATATAATTATATAAATAAACACGTCCGTTTGCCAGCACAGAATAACTGGAAATTTTATGAAACGTACCCTAAACAACTGTTCATGGGCTTTACTTTCAATAGAATAATAGTTATAATAGATAAATGGTTACCTTAAAATGGTAAAGTAAAAATAGTAAGGAGTGTTACCTATGCCAGTATGGAAGGCTGTTATACTTGGCCTGGTGCAGGGGCTTGCTGAATTTCTGCCTGTCAGCAGTTCAGGGCATCTTATTATAATTAAACAGGTACTTGGGGTGGATTTAGGAAGTGGCGGCATGTTTTTTGATATTATGCTGCATTTTGGCACTCTGGTGGCTATCTTTATAGCATTCCATAAAGATATAGCAAAGCTGGCGGCTGAGGGAATACATATTGTGATAGATATTCTTGCCAACATTGGTATATTTCTGGCAAGAATATTTAAGAACAACAAAGAGTACAGGCATATAATAAAGAGTTCATACCGTAAATTTGTTATGCTTGTTATAGTATCAACAATACCTACAGGGATAATAGGCATCCTGCTTTCAGATATTATTGGTGTTGCCAATGATATGATAATGGTTCCAGGTGTATGCCTTTTTATTACGGCTGCGTTTCTTGTTATTGCAGACCTGGCAGATGAAGGGGTTAAGAAACCTAAAGAAGCCTCCTGCCTGGATGCAGGAATTATTGGCATAGCACAGGGGCTTTCAACAATGCCTGGCATTTCACGTTCAGGAACTACAATAACGGCATGTATATTATGTGGTTTTGATAAGAAATTTGCTGTAAAGTATTCATTTATAATGTCAATACCAGCAGTAATTGGTGCTGTTGTCCTGGAACTTAAGGACTTACAGCCAGGAATTATTACAAAAGATGATATATCAAGCTGCATTATAGCCACAATAGTGGCAGCAATAGCAGGATATTTTTCAATATGCTTTATGATGGCGCTTGTGCGTGGCAAGAGATATAAATATTTTGCAATATACTGTGTAATAGCAGGCAGTATTGCAGTTGGTTATAATTTTTTAGGTTAAAATCCAGTAATAAAGAAAAAGGAGAGTTATCAGGATGGCGGCAGCAAACAGTTCTACTAATACAAGAGCCAGAAGCGTGCCTAAAGCCCATACGGCTGCCAGTAAAGGAACAGGCAGAAGCCAGATGGCTAAGAAAACATCTTCCCAGGCTGCAGGAAAAAAAACTAAAACAGATAAAGATAAAATACACCAGCGGAAAGTACAGGATGTTAATGAATATAAAGACAGGATGGCATTTGAAACAGCAGTAACCCTTATTGTAATGGTTATAATTGCAATATTTTTGTATCTAAGTTATTTTGGCCTGGGAGGCATTATAGGGAAGATATCCGGAGGATTGTTTTTTGGTATATTTGGCTGGGGTGCATGGCTTCTGCCTGCTGGAATTATAATTGGTTATATATTTGGGCTTGTTAACCAGGGAGACCGCCGTGTGCCAAGAAAGCTTATAAGTTTTTCGGCGGCAATATGGCTTCTGCTTGGTATTTCAGACCTGTTGTCAGGACAGGAGATAATTACAGAATATTATACAAGCAACCATGTAATGCATAAGAAATACTTTGAATGTATGGATTTAACTCTTGGGGATATGGTTGAAAAGGGGAAAGGCAACCCTGGTGTACTTGGAAGGTTTATAAGCAGTATATTTTCTAAAATTACAGGGGAAGTTGGCGCTGTAGTAATAATGATGGCGCTCTTTGTATTATGTCTTTTTATTTTCCATGGAGTAGAATTTATGGCAGCATTGCGCAAAAGAAATGCATATAAGCGGGAAATGGAAGACACATATAAGGAAATAAGCAATAAAGAGGATTATAAAGCACCTTCATACAGGGTGATACCACAGCCGTCCATAAAGAGGCAGAATGCAAGGGATAACAGTCCTGCCATGCAATCAGTAAATCTTATGGAAATGAATATGACCCTTGATGAAATAGAAGAAAGGAAGCGTAAACAGGCACTTGGCAGGAACACAATGGAGGAAATTGTTGCTGGCAATATAAAACCTGCAAAAAAGGAAAAACCTGCAATAAAAAAACCAGAAGAAGCAGTAATTCCTTTTGGTGGCATAGACAATCCAGTAAAAGAGGAGATAATGCAGGAAGCTGGTAATTCTGGTATTGTGGATAAGAAAATTCCTGTTAATAATGAAAATGATACTGTCCAGAAACAAGAAACTGATGATGAAAGGCGCAAGAGGAATATAGAGAGTATTCCTGTGTTCCGTGATGAATTAGATAAGAAATTTGGCAGAAAACGTAATTCTGTCCAGGAAACAAGCCAGGAACCGTTGTTTCCTATAAAAGATGCTGCAGAATATATAGATACAGGAGTGCCAGAAAAGGTAACAGAACCAGAAGATTTTAGTGGCTTTAATGAATTTAGTAATGATTACATTAATGATACCAGCAGTGATATTAATGATAATATTATATTGGTAAAAGCCCCAGAAAATAATAATTCTACAAGTGGGATTGCAGAGGACACTGGTACTAATGTAAAGGCTGCTGCCAGTAAGATGGAAGAAGGCATAAAAGAGGCTGGAATTACTAAAGAAGATATAATAGAAGATATAAAAGAGGCAGAAGAAACAGAGGAAACAGAAAGCCTGCAGGATAGTAGTGTATCCCAGATGCCAGCGGTTTATTCTGGAAACCAGGAAGAGGCAAAGCCTGCAGACAAGCCAGTGGTTTCTCCTAAACCTGAATATAAAAGACCTGGGAGTACTAATGACCATAACAGGATAGGCGGAGATAATTATGTTTCTGCTTCTGGCACATTTAATGCACTTAATGACAGCAAAGAGGCAGCACTTGCGGAACTGCCAGAACAGGAATATATTTTTCCATATCCAGGTCTGCTTAAAATACCAGAAGAGTCTTCTAATGGCATGACAGATGATGATTTACGCAATACAGCTGCAAAACTCCAGGATACCCTTAAAAGTTTTAATGTAAATGTACAGATGGGTGCTGTTACATGCGGTCCTACTGTTACAAGATATGAGTTATTTCCAGAACAGGGTGTAAGGGTCAATAAGATTACAAACCTGGCAGATGACCTTAAATTAAGCCTGGCAGCACAAAGCATAAGGATTGAAGCACCAATACCAGGCAAGTCAGCTGTGGGTATAGAAGTGCCAAATCCTGAACCAGGTTCAGTAGGTTTCAGGGAACTGCTTGAAAGCGAAGAATTTACTAAGTCAAAATCACCTGTTACCTTTGCAGTAGGAAAAGATATTGGTGGCAAAATTATTATAACAGATATTGCCAAAATGCCACATCTTCTTATTGCAGGGGCAACTGGTTCAGGTAAATCTGTATGCATAAATACTCTTATAATGAGTATTTTATATAAGGCTGACCCTGATGATGTTAAGCTTATCATGATTGACCCTAAAGTTGTGGAACTTAGTGTTTACAATGGCATACCACATCTTTTCTGCCCTGTTGTCACAGACCCTAAAGAAGCATCTGCGGCACTTAACTGGGCAGTACGGGAGATGATGGACAGGTACAACAAATTTACGGAGCTTGGTGTGCGTAATATTACAGGTTATAATAAGAAGATAAAAACTGTCACAGAACCAGAAACTGCCGGTTATGTTAAAATGCCATCGCTCGTAATAATAGTAGATGAGTTTGCAGACCTTATGATGGTTGCTTCCAAAGAAGTTGAGGATGCAGTATGCAGGCTTGCACAGCTTGCAAGAGCAGCAGGAATTCATCTTGTGCTTGCAACACAGCGGCCTTCTGTTAATGTAATAACAGGTATAATTAAAGCAAATATCCCATCAAGAATAGCATTTTCTGTATCATCAGCAATTGATTCACGTACAATTCTTGATAAAAGTGGTGCTGAGAAGCTTATTGGCAAAGGTGATATGCTTTTCTTTCCATCAGGTTATTCAGAGCCAGTACGTGTACAGGGGGCATTTGTTTCAGATAAAGAAGTAAGTGATGTAGTTGAATTTTTACGTAATAATAATGAAGAGCCAGATTATAATGAGAATGTTACTGAAATAGTGGATACAGAAACAGCTGATGCCGGGCAGAAGGAGCAGAAAGAGCCTAAATCTGACAGGGATGAGTATTTTGAAGATGCAGGAAGATTTGTAATTGAGTCAGAAAGAGCAGCAGCAGGGCAGCTGCAACGGCGTTTTTCTATAGGTTTTAACAGGGCAGGAAGGATTATAGACCAGCTTCATAAGGCAGGTGTTGTAGGACCTGCTGAGGGGACAAAACCACGTAAAATACTTATGACAATGAATGACTTTGACTTGCTTTTAGGCAAGGTACAGCCAGTTTCTGAAAGTGAAATAGAGGAAACACTGCAGAACTATTCAGAGGCAAGTGGCATGGAGGGAATGCAGAATGAGCAATATTAAAGGCCATATCCTGATAAATTCATTTTATAAGACAGAAAAGTTTATGGAGCATTACCAGTACCTGCAGGATTCTGCAATAAGACAGGGTGTGGAACTGGCTGTTATTGAAAATTCAGATATATTCTGTTCTTACGGCGCTTGTGCTGGAGAAGAAATTTCAAGGGCACTTGACGGGGACTCATTTCTTTTATTCTGGGATAAGGATATAAGGCTTGGAAGACAGGTAGAAAAAATCTGCCAGAAAAAAGATATATTTGTATGTAATTCTGTAGAGTCAACAGCAGTTTGTGATGATAAATCTTTAACATACCAGAAATTGTGGGAATGGAACCAGGATAAACCACCAGATTTGCAGATACCACTTATACCTTCTTTAATTGCACCTATGGCATATGCAAATATGGGCTATACAAATACAGATTTTCTTGGTAAAGTTATAGAAGAACTTTCTCTGCCAGTTGTAGTTAAAGAATGTTATGGCTCATTTGGCCAGCAGGTATACCTTGCAGAAAATATGGACCAGCTAAGGAAAACCGCCCTAAGGCTTGGAGGCACGCCGCATATTTACCAGAAATTCATTAAGGAAAGCAGTGGCAGGGATGTGAGGATTGAAGTTGTGGGAGGTGAAGCAGTAGCGGCTATGTACAGATATTCTGTAAATGGTGATTTCCGTGCCAATATAACAAATGGTGCATGTATGGAACCTTACAGCCCTTCTGCCAGGGAATGCCAGCTTGCGCTGGATACAGCACAAGCCCTTGGTCTTTGTTTTGGAGGAATAGACCTGCTTTTTACAGACAGTGGCATGGCAGAAGTAGTATGCGAAGTTAATTCTAATGCACATTTTAAAAATATTTTTGACTGCACTGGAATAAATGTAGCTGATAAAATAATTGATTATATTTTAAGCCAGGTAACAAGTTAATGCCAGATTGACAGGGAGGTGGCAGAAAGGATTAAAATCTGTACACAAATCAACTTATAGATATAAATAGTATATGATGTTGGGGCCATATACCCCGCCCCTTGGGGCGTACTTGCTAAAGCGGGCCAGGTTATGCCATGTAGCTTGCTGCAAGGTATTTGGCTTAAGAAAAATTTTAGAGCACACAATTTTATGTGGCCAGTAAAACAGGCTGGCTGACTGGGGGATGGATATGAAAGGATATATAATTTACCAAAGCAGTGAAGCAGAAAAGAACAAGGCATTTATTGAAAAACTTAAGGCTGAAGGGGACAACCAGGGCATTAAATTTGAATATGTGCCAGCAGAAGAACATTTTGAATATGCAGAACCAGATATTGTTATTAACAGGACAAGGGATTACAGGATAAGCAGGCATTATGAAAACAAAGGAGTGGCAGTATTTAATCCTGCGTACCTTGTGCATGTTGGCAATAATAAGTACGAAGCTGCCATGTACCTGTCAGAACACCTTACATACGAAGTTAAAAGTAATAAGTGGGCAGCGAATACATGGTTTGTAAGCAAGTCTGACTTGTCTTCACTTCTTGATAATGAATATTTAAAAAGGCTTGTAAGTAACCTGGCAGGAGATTCATGTAATGATGTTGTTATTAAATCTGTGGATGGCCATGGAGGACGTGAAGTTTTCCTTCTGGATAATGGTGCATCTAATACAGAAAAGTTAGAGGAAATCCTGGGAAACCTTAAAGGAAAAGATTGTGTTATACAGGAAAGGATTGAGAGCAACAGTTCAGATATACGTGTATATATTGTTGGAGGGGAAATATATGCAGCAGTATTAAGGAATGGCAGCAATGATTTCCGCTCAAACTATTCATTAGGCGGAAATGCCAGTGAATATAAGCTTATGGAGTCACAGAAAAGCTATGTCAGGAAATTTATAGAGGCACTTGGAGGAAGCAGGATTGGCATGGCAGGTATTGATTTTATACTTACTAAGGATGGAAACCTGGTTTTTAATGAGGTTGAGGAAATGGCAGGTTCACGTATGCTTTATGAATGTACAGATTACAATATTGCAGCAGATTATGTAAAGTGGATTAGCCGCTTTGTATAAATAATTTTTAAACATGCCTTGCAGGCAGCAGTGTTTTCTTTATTTTTAAGAAAGCAACCAGAATGAAGAAAGACGGGGTATATTTATTTATGAAGACTGATATTGAAATTGCACAGGAAGCAGAAATGCTGCATATCCGCGATGTAGCAGACAAACTTAATATTTCAGAGGATGAACTTGAGTTTTATGGAAAATACAAGGCTAAACTGTCAGATGGCCTGTGGGAGAGGGTTAAAGATAACAAGGATGGAAAACTTATCCTTGTAACTGCAATAAACCCTACCCCTGCTGGTGAGGGAAAGACTACAACGACTGTAGGCATTGGTGAGGCTATGGCAAAGCTTGGTAAAAAAGCAGCAATAGCATTGCGTGAGCCATCACTTGGGCCCTGTTTTGGCATAAAGGGTGGTGCTGCTGGTGGCGGATATGCACAGGTTGTGCCAATGGAAGATTTAAACCTGCATTTTACAGGTGATTTCCATGCAATAACATCAGCCAATAACCTTCTGGCAGCAATGCTTGATAACCATATACAGCAAGGCAATTCCCTCAGGATTGACACTAACCAGGTGGTATGGAAGCGTTGTGTTGATATGAATGACAGGGTTTTAAGAAATATTGTTGCAGGGCTTGGCAGGCCTGCTGATGGTGTTGTGAGGGAAGACCATTTTATAATTACAGTTGCATCAGAAATAATGGCAATTCTCTGTCTTGCAGAAAATATAAAGGATTTAAAGGAAAGGCTTGGAAGAATTATAGTTGCATATAATTATGATGGTGAACCTGTTACAGCAAAGCAGTTAAATGCTATCGGAGCAATGGCAGCATTGTTAAAAGACGCAATAAAACCTAATTTAATACAGACTGTGGAAAATACGCCTGCATTTGTACATGGAGGACCTTTCGCCAATATTGCACATGGCTGTAACAGTGTGCGCGCAACAAAAACAGCACTTAAACTTGCTGATTATGTAATTACTGAAGCTGGTTTCGGGGCAGACCTTGGAGCTGAGAAATTCCTTGATATCAAGTGCCGTATGGCAGGGCTTAAACCAGATGCTGCTGTGCTTGTTGCTACAGTGCGTGCACTTAAATACAATGGCGGCGTTCCTAAAGACCAGCTGGGAGAGGAAAACATTGCTGCACTGGAAAGAGGTATTGCAAACCTTGGCAAGCATATTGAAAATATAGCAAAGTACAAAATCCCATGTGTTGTTGCGCTTAACCGTTTTGTCACAGATACAGAAGCAGAACTTGCTTTAGTAAGGAGATATTGTGAGGAAAACGGGTGTGAACTTGCGCTTTCAGAAGTGTGGGAGCATGGCGGCAATGGTGGTACAGAGCTTGCAGAAAAAATTATAAAAACTATTGAAACGAAAGAAAGCCATTATGCACCAATTTACAGCACAGAGCTTCCAATAAAAGAAAAGATTGAAACAATTGCCAGGGAAATATATGGTGCGGATGGTGTGACATATGATGCTGCTGCTTCAAAGGCAATAGAGAGGCTTGAGAAGCTTGGATACGGAAACCTTCCTGTCTGCATGGCAAAGAACCAGTATTCACTTTCAGACGATGCAACAAAGCTTGGCAGGCCGTCAGGTTTTAATATTAATATACGTGAAGCATATGTATCAGCCGGAGCGGGATTTGTAGTTGCAATAACAGGAACGGTAATGACAATGCCAGGGCTTCCGCTGCATCCTGCTGCAGAAAGGATAGACGTAGACGATAACGGTGTAATAACGGGGTTATCATAAAAAGTATGTATAGAAAAATAATTAAAATTGCCACCTGCTTTATGCTCACTTTACTGGCATTTGCCCCAGGCATAAAACCTGTGCACTGTAAAGGGGCAGCAATGGCAGATGGCAGTATAAATAATACTGCCTATATGGCAGCTGTTTATAGTCCAGGCAATACTAATGGAACTAGTGGCACTGGCATTATTGATAGTAATAGTAATACATTTATAAGTGAAGAGGGAATTATATATAAATCCATAGAAGGTACAAATGAATGCCAGGTGGTTTCATATACCGGAAATAACAGAAATGTCATTATTCCAGATGAATATAACGGACATATTGTTACTTCAGTTGCTGCTGGCGCATTCCGTGGGAATGAGATTATTACCAGCATTATTATTGGAAGAAATATAAAAAGTATAGGCGGTAGTGCATTTTCACATTGTGGATATTTGGAAAATGCAGAATTTAAAAGTAATAAAATAAAGGCAATTCCACCAAACTGTTTTGAAGCATGTGAGTCATTAAAGAAGCTGGAATTGCCAGAATCTGTAAAAAAGGCAGGATACAGGGCATTTGCTTTCTGTACTTCTATGTACCAGATAATAATACCAGGGCAGGTAACAAGTTTTGGAAAAGAAATATTCTACGGGTGCAATAAAAACAGGCTTACAATAGTAACTGAAAAGGGCAATAAAGCAGAAAAAACTGCCCTGGAATATGGCATGCTTGTAACAAATACAAGCCAGACGGCACTTTCAGCAAACCGCCTCGCAGATATTGAAGGCGCACAGGATAAAATTTATGTATACAGTGCACCGTCCAGAGTAAAATGGAAGAGTCTGGACCCAGGAATTGCCAGCGTAAACCAGCATGGCAGGATTACGGCTTTAAAACCCGGGACAGCAACAGTAACAGCAAGAACAGCAGGCATTGCATTAAAGTGTAAAATAAAGGTTTATAAAAGAAATAAAAAGAACTGCCTTAAAATTATTTACTCAAAATATGTAAAAAAAGAAATGACAGACTATGAAAAAATTTATGCTGCACATGCCTGGCTTATACAAAATGTAAAATATGACAAGACACTTTATGAAACAGGTACAGTGCCAGCTATAAGCCACACAGCAGAGGGTGCATTTAACAGGGGGATAGCAGTCTGTGATGGCTATTCCAAAGCATTTATAATAATAATGGAACACTACGGAATAAAAAGCCAGATGATTACAGGAGGCGCACATGCCTGGAACATAGTTAAAATAAAAAACAAATGGTACCATATAGACTGTACTTATGATGACCCAGTAGTAAATGGAAGTTTTAATAATAGAAATGTATTTCTTGATTTCTTTTTAAAAACTGATAAAGAAATGAGGATAACACATATATGGGATTATAGTGCATTTCCAAAGTGTAACAGTAAGACAGTAAATAAAAAATACAAAACAGTATAAGTTATTAGTAAATTAGTTAAAAAAACGGTGTATAGAAAATCTAAATTATATTTGGGTTTTCTATACACCAGGATTAAAAAATATAATATATGGATTATTATTTTTTTCTTTTAAGCCCTTCTATATAATCCCTTTTGGCAACATCCATTTAGCAGGTTGAAAGTTTTTTTAATATCAGGATTAGAACCAGGATCAGAGTCAAATACACAATATCCTCTGTCGCCTAGTTCTAAATTAAGATGTTCTTTATTAATATAATTCTTTGCAAATGAAACAATACCATATGCATCAGTATGTTCTGTATTAACAGGGATAACTTCTGCATTATAAGTTTTGTTTTCGAAATGCCTAAGATAAATTTCTTCGGTTTTGCCTTCACAGAAAATGTATATCTTGCAATGTGGTTTTTCTTTTACTTTTTTGCCTTTTACTTCAATTCCCCTTTTTCTCATAAATCAACCTTTCATATATGGTATACTTCCATAACGTCCCTTTAAGTAGCCAAGCTCTATATCATCATTTTCATTTATATAATAATCGTCTAACAATTTTACAATAGTTGCGCCTGTTCTGCTGCAACTGGCATATATAAACGGTTAGAATTTGTTTTTTTTGTTATATCATTCTGGATTGTTAAGTCATGGTTATAGAATTTATAATATTGCCCTGCTCTGTCAAAAAGTGTTTCTGGTTCTTCTGAAAAACATGCCATTAAGTATTCTTCTAATACTTCTTCTCTGTTTATTGAAAAACCATATATATATTTTGTGCCGTTGTTATAAAATATAAATTCAAAAGAAGAGAAGTTATCATCATTATTTCCAAAAGCAAATGGCTCTATATTTATTTTTGAACTGTCTTTACGTTTGATAGTATTCAGGATATATTTGAATGCGAAAGTAAGTGAATCAATAATATTAGTTTTTCCTGATGCATTAGGTCCTATTAATCCAATACATTTATAAAAGGCACAGGTATACTATTATCATTTACCATCCAGCTGGAATTTTTATATTTATCATCTGCACTAAAATTGATTATAAGTTCATCCTTTATTGATTTATAATTTCTTACAGAATACTGGACTAACATAATACACCTCCATGTTATTATTTATAATAATAACCCATGAAGAATATATCCTCATGGGTTTTAAGTTTTATTAAAAAATTATAAGAATTTTTACTGCATCTGTGCTGCAACTTCAGCAGCAAAGTCTTCTTCTTTTTTCTCAAGGCCTTCACCGGTTTCAAAACGTACAAATTTCTTTATATTAATCTGGCAGCCTTCAGCCTTAGCTATATTTTGCACATATGTCTGCACATTTTCTTTATTCTCGGCCTTAACATATTCCTGTTCTAAAAGGCATACTTCTTTTAACTCTTTATTCAGGCGTCCAATAATCATTTTCTCAATGATTTCATCAGGCTTGCCTGCATTTTTAGGGTCATTCTTTGCCTGGCTTAAGAGTATTTCTTTTTCATGCTCCTTATATTCTTCATCTACATCATCTGATGAAAGATATTTAGGATTTAAAGCAGCAACCTGCATTGCAACATTCCTTAAGCATTCTTTAACGCCATCGCTTGAGGAGTCTGTAACAGCATCTACTAATACGCCGATTTTCCCGCCTGCATGGATATAAGAAACAATTAAACCATCTGTTGTTACCTTTTCAAAACGGCGGATATTCATATTTTCGCCAATAACTGCTACCATAGCTTTTAATTTTCCATCTACAGTCATGCTTGTATCAGCAGCCCAAGGCTCTGCAAGGAATGCTTCTATATCTGCTGCATCTGAAGCTTTAGCCTGTGCTGCAACTTCAGCAACATATGCCTGGAATTTTTCATTCTTGGCAACAAAGTCTGTTTCACTGTTTACTTCTACGATAGAAGCTGTTTTACCATCTGCATCAACGTCAACTGCTACAATACCTTCTGCAGCAATACGTCCAGCCTTTTTAATAGCTTTGGCAAGGCCATTTTCACGTAACCACTCAACAGCCTTGTCCATATCACCATCTGTATTTGAAAGCGCTTTTTTGCAATCCATCATGCCAGCGCCAGAAAGTTCCCTTAATTCTTTAACCTGAGAAGCCGTAATTGCCATTTTAATTTTCCTCCAATATTAATTTAATCTGTCTTTTATTAACTAACAGCTTCCTCATCATCTCCGCCGTCAGCCATAGAAACACCCTGGTTAGCTTCAATAACAGCATCAGCCATTTTAGAAACAATAAGCTTAACTGCCCTTATAGCATCATCATTGCCAGGGATTACATAATCAAGTTCTTCAGGGTCACAGTTTGTATCTGCAATTCCAATAAGAGGAATACCTAATGTATGTGCTTCCTGTATACAAATTCTTTCTTTCTTAGGGTCAACAACGAAGATAGCATCAGGAAGTTTTTTCATTTCCTTAATTCCACCAAGGTTCTTCTCAAGCTTATCCCATTCTTTTTTAAGGCCGATAACTTCTTTTTTAGGAAGTACATCGAATGTGCCATCTTCTGACATTGCTTCAATAGTCTTTAACCTTTTGATACGTGTCAGGATTGTTTTAAAGTTAGTAAGCATACCGCCAAGCCATCTTTCATTAACATAGAACATGCCACAGCGCTCTGCTTCAGCTTTTATTGAATCCTGTGCCTGCTTCTTTGTGCCAACAAAAAGAATTGTGCCACCATTCATTACGATATCTTTAACAGCATTGTAAGCTTCATCAACTTTACCTACTGACTTCTGTAAGTCAATAATATAAATGCCATTACGTTCTGTGTAGATGTACTCTGCCATCTTAGGGTTCCATCTTCTTGTCTGGTGGCCAAAATGGACACCTGCTTCGAGTAACTGTTTCATTGAAATAACGCTCATAATAATACCTCCATCATGGTTTCATTGCTTCCATATGCTTCCAAACGTAAGACCAGGAAATGGCATTAAAGCCACATCCAAAGCACCATGTACGAAATCCGCATACGTGATTAATTAGTTGTTTTAAAACATACTGGTTAAGTTTAGCACAAGAATAGTATATTTGCAAGGTTTTTTTCTAAAACATCCACGTCCGTTCCATAAAATTTCCAGTTATTCTGTGTTTGGAAACGGACGCAGGGTTTCTGCGTCCGTGGTACGTAAAACCGTCCGTTCTTGTGCCAGTTATGAATTTTTTTGTAGAAAATAACCAAAAAAGCTTTATTTATGTGTAATATTATGGTAATATAGCATTAATAATTAGTTTTTATATATTATTTTTATAATACATAAATTACTAAACAAAAATAAATACATTAAGGAGGAGTATAAATGGGTATGAATAAGATTTTGCCATATGAAAGAACCGGGGATAGTGAAAGTAACATTACATTAGTTTTTTTACATGGCTCAACAATGTCAAAGGGAGGTTTGTCTCCTTTTGCAAGTGTATTTACTGGTTATAACTGTATTGTGTTTGACCTGGCAGGACATGGGGAGTCTGACGGGCAGGAACCTGACAGTATAAGTTGTTTTGCAGAGGATGTGGAATATTCTGTAAGCCAGTTAAAAGAGCAGGGCATAGTTAAAGGGAAAGTTATATTATTAGGTTATTCAATGGGCGGGGCAATTACATGTGAGATTGCAATACGCAATAATTTAAGCCTTGGAGGCATTGTATTATTAAGCAGCGGCGGTGACCTTAATAGTTATACCCCGTTGGTGGATGGCCTTAAACCAATGCCTGTAGAGGAGTTTAAGACAGAAGACATTCTTGATGCTTTGTTTGGGATTGATACACCTGAAGCAGATAAGGAGCGTATTAAAGAACTGTTTTCTTCTACAAAGTCAGCAGATGCAACGGGATATGCTGATTTGATGCTGTCCAATGGTTATAATAATCTTGAGGCATGCAAAAGTATTAAAATCCCTGCACTTATGGTGCATGGAAGTGATGATAAAATTGTTGAACCAATGGCAGCAGTGGAAACCTGGAAAGCTATAGAGGGCAGCCAGCTTCTTATGGTTCCATACAAAGGCCATGGCGCAATTTATGAAGATACAGAATTTATAAAGGATAAAATTATTTCATTTATAAAAATGTGTTCCTGAATTTTATCCAGGGTAAACTAAACAGCCCGATAAAACAGAAATTAATATGTAGCAGGCAGCAGGACTAAAAGGCAGGCCAGCCACACCTGGCAGGTATTACCAGCCATAAGAGTGGCTGGTTTGCTGGTTTTTGGTGGTTTTATGGTATAGATGCAGTACAATTGCCTGTGCAATAATTTTATATGTTAAGGAGAGAATAAAATATGCAGACACAATCAGTAAATAGTGAAGAAAGGCTTATAAATAATATTTTATTTATTTATATTTTAGGTGTAGCAATATCTGGCTTTAGTTTTGTTATGTTATTTTTAAATGGCGGCATCAGGGAATGTATTTTTCTCTTGTCTGGCTTGTCTGCCATTGTAACGAAATTATTTGAAAAGCCACTAGGGACAAAAGCAAAATATGTATATGCATGTATTCCGCCAGTTGTTGGCGCAATTACTGCTGCTGTCTGTAATACAGATACAAGTGACAGTTATATCTGCCTGACACATTATTATTTTGTGGCAACGTTACTGTTAGTGCCATATTATTCACAAAAGGTATTAAGGACCAGTGTTGCTGTAACAATTATATTTAATGCTGGGATGATGCTTTTATTTCCAGCAGGGTTCCTGAAACTACACCACCTTATTGGCTGGATTTTTACATGTATTGTATATATTATTCTTTTTGCTGCATGCAGTTTTGTTGTATACCGTACCACAGAACTATTTAAGACTGTGGAGAAACAAGGCAAAGAGTCAGAGAATGTTTTACATAATGTACAGGCAGCATTTGACAGCCTGGAAGAGTCTTCTGGGACAATATATAATTCATTACAGGAGTTTGAAGGCAATACAGAAGAAATTGCTGCTTCTACGCAACAGATTAATGAAAGTGCTGATGCACAGATTGGTGAAGTTGAGAACAGCCTTACAGTTTTTAATGAATTAAATGATAAGATTTTACAGTCTGAAGAAAGAGTAAACCAGACCGTAGAAACAATAAATCAACTGAAAAACAAAAATGATGAAGGGCTTCTGGTAATCCAGGGGTTATCTGAGAAGTTTGAGGAAAATATTAAGACAACACAGGTTGCGGCAGATGGTGTTGATGAACTGTCACGTAAGTCAAGTTCAATTGGCGGCATAATTGAAAGCATACGTGAAATTGCACAACAGACAAACCTTCTTGCACTAAATGCTGCCATAGAAGCAGCAAGGGCAGGTGAGGCTGGAAAGGGGTTTGCGGTTGTGGCAGATGAAATTAATTCCCTGTCTATGGAATCTTCAAATGCTACTAGTAAAATAGATGCTATATTAAAAGATATTA
Source organism: Lachnospiraceae bacterium (assembly GCA_022797375.1). Taxonomy (GTDB): domain Bacteria; phylum Bacillota; class Clostridia; order Lachnospirales; family Lachnospiraceae; genus Butyribacter. Next base: position 28,246 of record JAAWKM010000009.1, on the reverse strand, counting down.
TTGATACAGTAGAGTCTACACATAAAGTTATGGAGCAGAATAATGAAGTAGTAAATGCTTCAAGTGTAAGGCTTGAAGATACAGTTAAGATTTTTAAAGCAATGTTAAAATCCTCAGAGGAGGTTATTGGCATTACTGGAGTATTAAAAACTGAACTTGAGGATATAGTTGTTATAAAAGAACAGCTTTTAGGTGTTATGAAGCGTGTAGATGGCAGTTCAAAGAATTTTATGGCTACTACTGAGGGAATCAGCGCATCTACAGAAGAACAAGTTGCAGGTCTTGCCAATATAGTTAAGACCATGAAGGATATGCAGGCAGGAATGGAAAAGCTTTATGGTGTACTGCATAATGAAACAGAAAATAAAGAGCAGCCATCTGATTAAGAACCTAGTAAAGTACCACAGGCATGTTAATTGTGCTGTGGTACTTTTTATGTCTGGTGGCAGGCATATGTCTGTAAAACCTGTGTAACTGGAAGTAATTTAATATTGTTTTTAAGAATAAATTTATATATACTTTAGCATGTTGCATCTTTGAATATACAGACCAAGGGGGAAATGCCATGCGTGGAATAAATACACAGACTAGAAAAATCAGGAAAAAAGTATTTGAAGAAGTTGCACGTGCTGCTTATAATGGCGGGGATAATGCCAGCATAAGCCATGAATTAGAAGAGATACCATATAAAATAACACCTTCTGATGTGCCAGTCTACCGCGAAAGCATATGGCGCGAAAGGGCCATTGCTGCTGAAAGGGTACGCCTTGCACTGGGTCTTTCACTAAGACCTCTTGACAGGCCTGTCCATACTACAGAAGGTTTTGAATACAGCAATATTTCAGAAAAATATTATGAACCTCCGCTTATGCAGGTTATTCCTTCTGCCTGTGACATGTGTGAGGATAATAAAGTTGAAGTTTCCAATATGTGCCACGGATGTGTTGCCCATCCATGTATAGAGGTATGCCCAAAAGATGCCATTTCAATGGTGGATGGATATGCGTTTATTGACCAGGAAAAATGTATTAAATGTGGCAAATGTATTAATATCTGTCCTTACCACGCTATTATTAAAAGGATAAGGCCATGTGCAGAAGCGTGTGGCATTAATGCAATAGAAAGTGATGCACAAGGGCGCGCAAGGATTAATGAACAGAAATGTGTATCATGCGGCCAGTGCATGACAAGCTGCCCATTCGGGGCTATTGCTGATAAATCACAGATTTTCCAGATGATACGTGCAATACGTGAAGGGGATGATGTTATTGCAGAAATTGCACCAGCATTTGAGGGGCAGTTTGGCGCAGATATTACACCAGCGCAGATAAAAGCAGCATTAAGGGAATGTGGATTTAGTGATGTATATGAAGTTGCACTTGGGGCTGATATAGGCGCTGTATCAGAAGCACACCATTATGTTAATGAAGTAGTAAATGGGGAACTTCCATTTCTGCTTACTTCATGCTGCCCTGCATGGTCAATGCTTGCCAAAAAATATTTTCCAGAAACAATAGGCAGTATTTCACAGGAACTTACACCTATGGTTGCTACTGCAAGGAGCATTAAAAAGAAACATCCTGGCTCAAAGGTTGTATTTATAGGGCCGTGTGCTGCTAAAAAACTTGAAGCATCAAGGCGTACAGTCAGAAGTGATGTGGATTTCGTCATAACATTTGAGGAACTGGATGCTATTTTTAAGGCAAAAAATATAGATTTTAACAAATATGAAAAAGGGCGCTCAATGCATGATGCTACGGGTGCAGGACGCGGATATGCAGTATCAGGGGGTGTTTCTGAGGCTATAAAGAAATGCATAGATGAATACTATCCTGGCACAGAGGTAAAAACTGAACATGCAGAAGGCCTAAGTGAGTGCAAAAAAATGCTGCTTCTTGCCAAGGCAGGGAAGAAGGATGGCTGCATGATTGAAGGAATGGGCTGTCCTGGAGGATGCGTGGCAGGTGCTGGCACAATACTTCCTATATCCAGTGCCAAAGCGGCTGTTGCCAGGTCTGTAAAAGACTCAACAGAAAAAATACCTCCAAAAGATTTACTTGAAATTAAACTTGACTAATATACCTTAGAGGATATAATCTAACAAAGGGTTCATGGGGCGTGCCTGGAAGTAATTCCTGCCTGCTGCATGCCACATTTTATGTGATATTTGCGCCAGATCCAGCCAGTGCAGCCCGTTATGGCTGTCTCATCTGGCACAAACTTTCCGTAAATTGTGACGCATACTGGCATAAAATATTTTTCAGGCATGCCCTGGCATAGAAATTCCTATATGGAAATTTACTGCCAGGAGCTTTGTACATATATAACTGGAACAAATTAAGGAAGGCAAGGTATATTTATGTTAGAAATCTTAAAGTCAATTTTATTTGGAATTGTGGAAGGCATTACAGAATGGCTTCCAATAAGCAGCACTGGACATATGATACTTCTGGATGAGTTTGTAAAACTGGATGCATCAGAATCATTTATGGAGATGTATCTTGTAGTTATACAGCTTGGGGCAATACTGGCAGTTGTAATATTGTTCTGGAGCCAGATATGGCCATTCTGTATGCCGCAGAATAATAACAGTGGTGCAGAAGGCATTATGGGATATGTCAGGAAAGATACATTTATAATGTGGTTTAAAATAGCTGTGGCATGTGTACCAGCAGTAATTATAGAACTGGCAATGGGTGATAAACTGGAAGAAATGTTTTATAACTACCAGACAGTTGCAATTATGCTTATAGTTGTTGGCATAATTTTTATATTTATTGAGAACAGGAATAAAGGACAGGAAGCAAAGGTAACATCCATATCAGGCATTACATACCAGACTGCTTTCCTTATAGGTGTATTCCAGCTTGTAGCAGCAGTATTTCCAGGTACATCACGTTCAGGGGCAACTATTATAGGTGGTCTTGTGCTTGGGCTGGCAAGGACAGTTGCGGCAGAATTTACATTTTATCTTGCAATACCAGTTATGTTTGGTGCAAGTCTTATAAAAGTACTGAAATTCGGGCTTTCATTTACTACAGGGGAAGCTGTGCTGCTTTTAGCAGGAATGGCGACGGCGTTTATAGTGTCACTTGTTGTTATAAAATTCCTTATGGGATATATTAAAAAACATGATTTTAAAGTATTTGGCTGGTACAGGATTATATTAGGTGTACTTGTGCTTGGATATTTTATGGTATTTTAAGAGGCATTATGGAAAACAGCATTTTTCATTACTATTTGTGCCGTGCAAAGCACGGCATGGGGATTTTTATGAAACGGATGTGCATTATTAAATTAAAATAGTTGACAAAACTGGTCTGTTGTTATAGACTTATTTTAATAAGTGGTCTATAATAACAGACCTATTATAATTAAAACCATGAAAAGGAGATATATTTATGGAATATTTAAAACTATGTGACAGCGATTACCGTTTTATGATGGTTGTATGGGAACATGCACCAGTAAGCTCAGGTGAACTTGTAAAAATATGCAATAATGTCCTTGGATGGAAAAAATCAACTACATATACAACTATTAAAAAGTTATCTGAAAAAGGATATATTAAAAATGAAAATGCTGTAGTTTCTGTTCTGATTGGAAGGGAACGTGTACAACGTGATGAATCAGCTTATTTTGTTGAACGGACGTTTGGCGGCTCTCTTCCCCAGTTTATGGCAGCCTTCCTTGGTGGAAGGAAAATATCTGCAAAGGAAGCAGAAAAAATTAAGGAGCTTATTGACCAGCATAGCGGGGAATAGTGTATAAAGGAGGAGGTGAGGAAGATGTTGCTGTACCAGTTATTCTTACAAATTGTGGATATGGCAGTTACAGCATGTCCAGTTATTATTATTGTCCTGTTTGTACGTGGTATTATGTACAGGCTTCCTAAGAAATACAGGTATATTATATGGCTGGTTGTATTTGTACGTTTATCATGCCCTGTTGCTGTATCTTCACCTGTAAGCCTGTTTAACGTAATAGATACAGGTTTTACAGATATAATCAATATGGAAACAGACATTAATAAAACAGATGGACAGCCTGGTTATGTAGTACCTGGCAGCAATATCCGGAATAACAACATGGATATTGGAGTACCAGGGAATACGCATGGTATTTTCCCTGATAATAAGAATCAAGATAAAATAATAAAAAAGGAAACCACAGAAGGAAATATATCTGTACCAGAAAGTGCAATAAAAGCATCAGATATCCATGCAGAACAGGTAAATCCTGTTGTTAAGTATGGTGCATTTATATGGCTGGCAGGAATTTTGTTTATACTGTCCTGGAATTTTTATATGTTAATCTATATGAAAAGGCATCTTAGAAGTGCAGTAAAGTTTGAAGACAATATTTATGAATGTGTAAATATTCCCTCTCCTTTTGTTACAGGAATACTTCATCCCAGGATTTATATTCCATTCCGTTTAGGTGAAGAAGAAAAGGAATACATTTTAAAACATGAAAAATACCATATAAAACGCAGGGATTATATAATTAAACCTGCCGCATTTTTAATGGCATGTATATATTGGTTTAACCCTTTGGCCTGGATATCATATTTCCTTATGGTACGTGATATGGAAATGAGCTGTGATGAATATGTACTTCAGAAAATGGGCACTGGCATATGTAAAGATTACAGCATGTCTTTGCTTGGATTTGCCACAAACAATAGAGGGAAGGCAGCAGGGCTTTTATCGTTTGGCGAAACAGATACAAGAAAGAGGGTGGCTAATGTGCTGAATTTTAAAAAACATGGTAAATGGATTAGTGTATTAGCAGTAATACTGGTATTGGCAGCAGGGGCAGTATGCCTTACAGATGCTTATGATACAGGAAAAGAGACTATAAAAAATAATACAAAAAATGTACCAGATAAAGATGGTAATAAAGAGAATGAAGAAAATAATGGCAAAGTATATGGTGATATAGTAGCAGAAGAAAAAATCAATGGGTATAATGTACAAGTTGTCCATTTAGCAGATAAAGAGCCACCAGATAAAAGTGCCCCCGCTGGAGACACATATTATAGCGGGGACTTTGTAATAAGGACTTATAAAGATAATGTAAAATATGCAGAATATAAACTTGAGTTTGATGTAAATACAATTTATTATCCAAAGGAAGGATTTACTTTAGCTGTTAAGGATTATGACTGTGATGGCGATGAAGATGACTTTGCAATCGGGCAAAGCCAGACAGCAATACCAGAGTGTGGAAATTATATGTATTACCAGTTTTTCACAGTAGATGAAGATGGAAGTATCCACAGGTATGCACTTTCTACAGAAGATGGTAAAAACCTGGTAAAAATCCCTGGTAAATATTCACCAGCATTTAAGACTGAAAATGGTGAAATTATATGCCAGGCTATAACAGAATATGGCATAAGAAAGCAATATACTAATATTGTGCGGGTAATACCAGTTAATGACAAGAAAGCAAGTATACAGCCTATGAAAAATTTAATAACTGCTATAGAGAAAATAATGCCACAGCCTGTTATAGATGAATTACATATGAATGGGTTATGGAGGCTGTCATATGGAAATTATAGTTTAGGGAACTCTGAAAACCATGATGATATTACTCTTCGTCTTGATTTTGCTTTTTCAGGAAATAAACTTGTACAATATGTAAGCAAAAGGTATGGTTTTGTGAGCGGTATGCCAGATAACAGGATAAATAGAAGACAGGCAAAAGAACTGGTGGCAGAATTTGAACAGTTGTTAATTGGAAGAGATATTGATAAAAATAATATCAGGCCATATGATGGTTATGCTGGATATAAGGGGAAAGACTATGCTGCATTTATTGATGAATATGGAAATACTTTTCTGGTATACCTGGCAAAAAATATGATTATAAACTATGATGCCAGTGAAGAGTGGATAGATACAGGGCAGGAAACTTCACAGACACAGGGTAATAGTTTTTACTTTGAAAACCTGGATGTTACAATAGAACTTCCAGAAAATAAAACCTGGATACAAAATGCAAAAGCTTCTTCTGAAAAGAACACAGGGATAGTTACATTCTATGATGCAATTGCAAAAACAGAGGTTAAACTGTGTTTTAGAAATAAACCAATAAAAGAACTTGACAGAATGGAAGGTTCTGTTTCCTATGAAAACAAATACTGGTCTTACTTTGCAGGAGATAAGGAAAAGCTTATAAAAATACAGTTCTGTAAAAGAAAAGACATGACAACATTATTGCTTTCCTGGAGATATAATAATATTTATTTTTATATGTATACAGACTTTGCAGATGCAGGCAATAAAGAAAGTGATAACCTGGAATGGCAGCCATTTGCAAAAATAGCATCATATGTTGCAGAAAAATGGTACAGGAAGCTTTCAGAAAAATAAACTTGTATATACGTCCGTTTTATAAAAATTCCTACTTGAATAAAGACCTGTAATAATATATAATAATAAACGTGCGAATAAAATTCTTCAAGGCAGGGTTTAATTCCCGACCGGCGGTGTGCCTTTTAAAAGGTAAGCCCGCAAGCCATAAGGCATGATTTGGTGTAATTCCAAAGCCGACAGTAAAGTCTGGATAAGAGAAGATGTACAATATTTATATTTTTATGGCATGGATTTAATTATATAATACAGGTATCCTGGCGGCAGGTCCTGTCTGATGTGCGGGCAGGTTTTGCAGTGCAGGCTGCTTTCTGTAATATATGCAATATAAATTATAAAGTTATAATTGTACTTTCAGATTTTAAGCCTTGGTTTTTTCCCAGGGCTTTTTACCTTTTATTCTTTTATTTCCAGCATTTAAGGAATATGGAAAGAGGTGTTTTTTTGGAAGAAAAATATATGAGGCGTGCCATAGAGCTGGCACGCAATGGTACTGGCAGGGTTAATCCTAACCCGCTTGTAGGGGCTGTTATTGTAAAAGATGGAAAAATCATTGCGGAAGGGTATCATGAGGAATATGGCGGGCTTCATGCAGAGCGTAATGCATTCAGGAACCTTAAAGGGAGTGCAGCGGGAGCAGATATTTATGTAACACTTGAACCATGCTGCCACTATGGCAAACAGCCTCCATGTACACAGGCAATTATTGAAAATAATATTAAAAATGTGTATATTGGCTCAGACGACCCTAACAGCCTTGTTGCAGGAAATGGCATAAAACAGCTTAGGGATGCAGGCATAAATGTTGTAACAGGTGTTTTAAAAGAAGAATGCGATGCGCTTAATCCTGTATTTTTCCATTATATTACTACAAAGACACCATATGTTGTTATGAAGTATGCCATGACACTTGATGGCAAGACAGCATGTGATTCAGGTGAGAGTAAGTGGGTAACAGGAGAAGAAGCAAGGGCTTATGTCCAGAAAACAAGAAATGCATTAACTGGAATTATGGCAGGGGTGCAGACTGTTATTAATGATAACCCGGAACTTACATGCCATCTGCCTTCTGGCAGAAATCCTGTAAGGATTATATGCGACAGCCATCTGCGGATACCAGATAACTGCCGTATACTTGAAACTGCAAGCCAGATACGGACAATTATTGCAACAGTGTCAGAAGATGCAAAAAGGATAAAACAGCTTGAAGAGAAAGGTGCCATTATTGTAAAAACTACGCCGCTTGGCGGCAGGACAGATTTAAAAATACTTATGGGTGAACTTGGAAGCATGGGAATTGACAGCATACTTCTTGAAGGGGGCGGCACACTGAATAACAGTGCATTAAAAGCAGGAATTGTAAACCATATACAGGCATATATTGCACCCAGAATATTTGGTGGAAGCGGGAAATATACACCAGTTGGGGGTGAAAGCGTATTATCGCCTTCTAATGCATATATATGTGGAAATATAGATATAAAGAAGTTTGGCAGTGATATTCTTCTGGAATGTGATATTAAACATAATATAAGTTAATATTGTGCCAGGCAAAAACCTGGAAATTGCATGTGTAAATAAAGGAAGGCGGGATATAAACATGTTTACTGGCATTATAGAAGAAATGGGTATTATAAATTCTGTTGCAGAAGGAAGCCTGTCAGCAGTTATTACAATACAGGCATCAAAAGTGCTGGAGGGAAGCCAGGTTGGTGACAGTATTGCTGTAAATGGTGTATGCCTTACAGTTACATCTATACATGGAGGGCTTTTTACTGCTGACGTTATGGCTGAAACCCTGCGCAGGAGTTCACTTGGAAGCTTATCAAAGGGAAGCAGGGTAAACCTTGAACGCGCAATGCATGCAAACGGCCGTTTTGGCGGACATATAGTTTCGGGGCATATTGATGGTACTGGTACAATAGTTTCCAAAGCAAGGGAAGACAATGCAGTATGGATAACAATAAATACAGATAAGCGCGTTTTAAAATATATTGTCGAAAAAGGTTCCGTTGCGGTTGACGGAACAAGCCTTACAGTTGCAGCAGTAAATGATGATGACAGCACATTTTCGGTATCAGTAATACCACATACTGCTGAAGAAACCATTATCCTTGAAAAGGGTACAGGAGATATTGTAAATCTTGAAAATGATGTTATTGGAAAATATGTTGAAAGGCTTCTGTCTTATAAAGAAGAGCCCGTTAATGCTTTAAATAACAATGGATCAGAAATAACAATGGATTTTCTTATGGAAAACGGGTTTTAGCTTCAGGATATATTTGTAACATTTAAGCCTGCGCCCATTATCCAGGCCACAGACCGCCTGCCTTGCAGGCTGCCCGCTGCTAAAGCAGCTTCTGCCTGAGGCTTATGGGCGTCTGGTCCACTGCCAGTATTATGTGTTCATCTATGCAGGTATGATGACACATAATACTGGCGGTGGCTGGACTTGTTATGCATATTTTGCAGAAAGGAAGAAAATAATGGACATAAAATTTAATACAATTGAAGAACTGCTTGAGGATTTAAAATCAGGAAAAAATATTGTAATGATTGATGATGAAGACAGGGAAAACGAAGGGGATGTTATCTGTGCGGCAAGATTTGCTACACAGGAAAACATAAATTTTATGGCAAGCCACGCAAAGGGGCTTATATGTATGCCAATGGATGAGTCATATACTAAGAAACTTGGGCTGCGCCAGATGTGTGAGATAAATACTGATAACCATTGTACGGCGTTTACTGTATCAATAGATTATAAAGATACTGTTACAGGCATTTCAGCATATGAACGTTCAATAACAGCCAGGAAAACTGTTGAACCAGATGTGAAGCCAGAAGATTTCAGGATGCCAGGACACATGTTCCCTCTGCAGGCAAAAAATGGTGGTGTGTTAGAGCGTAATGGGCATACTGAGGCAACTGTCGACCTTGTAAAGCTTGCAGGGCTTGAACCTGTTGGCCTCTGCTGTGAGATAATGAAGGAAGACGGGAGTATGGCAAGGACAGATGACCTTCTGGAATTTGCCAGGAAACACGGGCTTAAGTTTGGCAGAATAGCAGACCTTGTGCAGTACCGCAAAGAACATGAAGTGCTTGTGGAATGTGTGGCAAAAGCAAAGATGCCTACACGTTATGGTGAGTTTACGATATATGGATACATTAACAAATTAAATGGTGAACACCATGTAGCCCTTGTAAAGGGTGATATTACAGATGGCAAGCCAGTATTGTGCCGTGTACATTCAGAGTGCCTTACAGGTGATGCACTTGGTTCAGCAAGGTGTGACTGCGGCCAGCAGTACGATGCTGCTATGAAAATGATTGCAAAAGAGGGAAGGGGAGTGCTTCTCTATATGCGCCAGGAAGGCAGGGGCATAGGACTTATTAATAAAATACGTGCTTATGCGCTCCAGGATGGCGGGCTTGATACAGTTGAAGCTAATTTGGAACTTGGTTTTCCAGAAGATGCAAGGGATTATACAATAGGCACACAGATACTCGTTGACCTTGGCATAAGCAAGTTAAGGCTTATGACAAATAACCCGTTAAAAGTATATGGGCTTGCGGGCTATAACCTTGAAATAACAGAGAGGGTGCCTATTGAAATGGAACCTGGCAAATATGATTTGTTTTATCTTAAAACAAAAAAGGAGAAAATGGGCCATATACTTGATTTACAGTAATAATGTAAGAATTTTAAACTATTACCATACTGTGGCGGTGTACTGCCTGCCACAGGTTCTGGAATATATAGAAGCAGTGCAGAAATGAGGGGATTATGAAAATATTAGAAGGAAATGTAATAGCAGAAAGTGGTTTAAGAATTGGAATTGTAGGTGCAAGGTTTAATGAATTTATTGTGTCAAAACTTATAAGCGGTGCACGCGACGGGCTTGTAAGGCATGGTGTTGAAGATGATAATATAACATTAGCATGGGTTCCTGGTGCATTTGAAATACCATTTATGGCAAAGAAAATGGCAATGTCAGGTAAGTATGATGCAGTTATATGCCTTGGTGCAGTAATACGTGGTGCAACAAGCCATTACGACCTTGTATGCAATGAAACAGCAAAGGGAATTGCAAGCATTAGCCTTGAATCTGGAATACCTGTAATGTTTGGTATTGTAACAACAGATAATATACAACAGGCAATAGAACGTGCTGGCACAAAAGCGGGCAATAAAGGTTATGACTGTGCATTAGGTGCAATAGAAATGGTGAACCTTGCAAAGCAGGCATGATAATTATATATAATTATATAACTGAAAGGACTATATAATGTATCAAAGTTTATTTCCAAGTGATGACTATGATTCGGCTTATGACATTGACTATTACAGTTACTATGAAAAAGGTTACAGGGGGATTTTATTTGATGTTGATAATACGTTAGTTGAGCATGGAGAACCTGTAACTATAAGGGCAATAGAATTATTTGGACGGCTAAAGGAAACAGGTTTTAAGACATGTATTATTTCAAATAATAAAGAATACAGGGTAAAGCCGCTTGCTGATGCGCTTGAGTCATACTATGTTTATAAGGCAGGGAAACCTTCTGCAAGGGGGTATTTAGAAGGAATGGAACATATGGGGACGGATGCCCGTACTACGCTGTTTGTGGGTGACCAGATATTTACAGATATACTTGGCGCAAACAGGGCAGGCATACATTCAATACTTGTAAAACCTGTTGCAAAACATGAGGAAATACAGATTGTATTAAAACGCAGGCTTGAGTATTTTGTGTTAAAAAAATACTATAAATTAAAGAAAAAAACTGTTTAGGGTTGTAACAGTCCAGCTTTCCATAAAAATGCAAGTTTTACAGTGCCATTTTGCACATTTTTTGTGCAAAATGTGTACATAACCAGTGCTGAAAGCATTGTTAAGTTACTATTAAGCCGTAAGGCTGGATAGTAACTTAGGGTTTAAACCGTTATAATAAAAAATATCTATAACAGGCCTGCGCCTGGTAAGGTTAAATATCTGTTTTGGATATTATTTTGTCTGGTATGCTTATGGAATTATATAATTCTATATATTCTTTTGCGGGCATATCTTCTATATAATTTCTCTCAAAATGTTTTTTAATTCCGTTTATTTCCAGAATATCTGCTGCTTTATTATAAGCTGTTGCTGCTTCTGTAATGGAGCTGTAGCGCCCTATAGTAAAGTTGCCATTAATATGTATACGTGTTACATAATATATCCTGCCCTTGTATTTTTCTATAGTTACACCCTGGTAAGGGTTTAGGATTTCTATATTTTCATAGCGGAAATCACAGCTATTGCCATTAACAAATACAAAATCTTTGCCAGGTCTTGCAAAGTTTCTTATGCCATACCTTGATGCAATATTAACCTGCATGCCATATTCAGTAACAAAAAGATGCCCTCCGCGCCGCATAATGGTGTGGTCAGAATAATAAAAAAGGTCATCAGCATCAAATATAAGCACATCCTGTTCAGACAGGTAATAATAGAAAAACTTCTTTTTCAGATATATAGGTGTTTTAATATAAATCCCATTATTCTTAAAATTTACCAGTACAACCCATTTTGCAAAAGAAAGCGTATGGCATATTTTGTCAGAATAATTATCAGGAATAAGGGGTGTGCTGCTATTAATAATATTTAATGCATCAACATAAGCGTTATGTGCCATATCTTCACTGCTAAAACTTCCAAGGCTGATATGTTTGGAACGGAATGTTACTGAAGCCCTGTAATAAATACTCCCATTCTTTTTAACTGATTTAAATACACCAGGCAGCATTTTTAAATAACTCCTCCATATAATTTTATTGTTTTATGTAAAGTATATAAAGATTATAACATATATGTGTAAAAAGTAAAAATCCATGATTTAATATATATAAAAATCCAAACCTTACAAAAGCTTTAAGATTATACCTATCCTGTTGTTTTAATTGTTTCTGTATGCTAAGCTTTATTTACAATACATAGAAAGGGGATACTGCATATGGTTTTTACAAATATAAAAAAACTGACAATTAGTATTGTCTTAATCTCTGCAATGGTTCTAGGCGTTGTACCAGCATATCCAGAAGCAGCAGACAGTAAAACAGATACAGATGTACAAAAGCCACAGCCTTTACCATCTGCTGTTGCGGAAAGTAAATATGAAAGTACAGATAGACAGGATGCGTTTAAACTTCTGAAGCAGAATAAATTTACAGTTTCAAATCCAGCTGTAGAAATGAAAGCACATGAAAATGGCAAAGGGGTACTTATAAAAGGGGATAGTCCTGCTATTAAAGAAAGCCGTTTTACATTTGGAGAAACAATAAGCTTTGGGACACAAAACCCAGGTTATATTGTTGTAGATGCACTGGCTGACAGGCAAAAAGATACCAGTCTTTTATTCTACCTTGATGATGAGGAGGAATATTTTGCTTCTGTAAAACTTAACTCCATTAAACGCAAAAATTACTGGGATTATAAAAAGAATATCTGCAAAGATATTAAAGACAAAAATATTACAGGTATGCATAAAGTTTCATTTAAGGTTGTTACAGAAGAAAAAAATAATGTAACATTTATGATGCGTTCTATATTTTTTACCAATAATGATATACCTGTGCTGGATTTTGATATTGATGAGAAAGAAGGGTCAATTGGGGAGATGAACGGGGACCCGGGGCATAACACTGAGTGTTATGGAAAGGTATCAGTAAAAGTGCCAGATGGTTATATTTCTGAATATACAGATAAAAAATCCAGCCCGGGTACATATAGCCTGGAATATATAAGAGGACGTGGGAATTCAACATGGTCTCCCAGTAAAAAGCCTTATAAATTTAAGTTAAAAACAAGTACAGACTTTTTTGGCATGGGCAAGAACAAAAACTGGATTTTACTTGCGAACCATTTTGATGTTTCAATGCTCCGCAATAAAATTACCTACTGGCTTGGGGCTGGAACCGGAATGGAATTTACACCAGAATGTATATTTGTTGATGTAATTATGAACGGACAATACCTTGGAAGCTATTATTTATGTGAGCAGATACGCGTTGGCAAAAACCGTGTTGATATTGATGACCTGGAAGCAGATGAAGCAGCTAAAAATATTACAACAGGTCCTGCAATAACAGGAGGGTATCTTTTGTCGCTGTCACCATATACACAAAGTGACAACATGAAACAGATATTTTCTACAAAAAGAGGCAATGCTTTCGGAATACAAAGCCCAAGCTTTGATGATTATTTTAATGAAGCCCAGTGTAACTATATTTCGCAGTATATACAGAAAACAGAAGATGCTATATTTGGTGAAGATTTTAAAGACCCAGACGGGATATCATACAAAGAATATATGGATATAGATTCTGCTGCCTGTTATTACTGGGTACAGGAAATATCAAACAATGGTGATGCCTATATTTCTTCTAGTACATATCTTTATAAAAAAAGAAATGGCAAACTTTTCTGGGGGCCTTTGTGGGATTTTGATTATGTTGCATGGGGAAATACAGATACAGACACAAAAGGCTTCAGATGTGATTCAGAATGGTTTTCAAGGCTTCTGCAGGATAAAACATTTGTAGAAAAACTTATGCAGAAATGGCCTGCATTTAAGGAAAAACTTCTCTATGCCTGCAAAGATGGCGGGCAGATTGACCAGTATGCAGCACAGCTTTATAATTCCCAGAAAGCAAACTATAATGTAAATAGTATATATAGTGGAATATGGAATGAAGAAAAGGCAGAAGAAAAGACATTTGAAAGCGAAACAGAGCGTTTCAAGAAATGGGTATATAACCGTGTAAACTGGATAGATAAAAATATAGGCCTGCTTTATCCTGCTGAATTTAAGATTACATTTATGTCTGATGGAAAAATATATAAAGAAGACACATTTATTAAGAACAGCATTAATGGAATCATACCACCAGAGCCTCCTGTAAAAAAGGGATATGTATTTAAAGGCTGGTATACAAAAGAAATTACAGACGGGAAGGAAAAAGAAACACTTTTAAAGGGGAATATGGGAGTAGATGAAGATACAGTATTTTATGCTAAATGGATTGCTGAAAGCCAGCTTATAAAGGCATCAGACATTACTTTTGCATGTGATGAAGTAACTTATTTTGCATATGACGTGTTTTCTGCAATACCAGTATATACAATGCCATTTAATGCAGAAGTGCCAGAAGTTACTTATACAAGCAGTGATACAAGTATTGTTGACATAGCTTTTAATGAATCCAGCCAGGATTTGCCATCATTTTATACATTAAAGCCAGGGGATGTTACAATTACAGCAACTACAAAAGACGGGCTGGAGGCATCGTGCCTGTTACATGTTATTGGTTATGAGGACGAGGTTTATACAGAAAACCCTGTTTTCTCACTGGATTATAAAGAGATAACGGTAGAACAAGGCAGTTATGCCAGAATAAAACCAAAGTATTCATATGATAAAATACCATATTTGAGTTATACATTTAACATATCAGATAATAATATAGCAGAAATTAATGAGGCTGGATATATATATGCTAAAAAAGCAGGAACGGCATGTATTGGTGTAACATGCAACGGAACAGAAGATATACAATTCTGTATTATTAATGTTACAGGGAAAGATACAGGCAAGGGTAATACTAGTGGAAATACTAATAAAGACGTTGGATTTACAAGTGGTGTCTTAAAATATAAAGTTACAGGAGCTTTAGATGGCGGGGCAGTAAAATGCATTGGTATTACAGATAAATCCATATTAAAAATTAAAATTCCAGATACAGTTACATATAATGGCGTTAAATTAAAGGTAACAGCCATTGGGAAAGCAGCATTTAAAGGATGCAAAAAGCTAAAAAAAGCTGTAATAGGCAAAAATGTTACCAAAATTGGCAGAAAAGCGTTTTATAACTGCAAATCATTAAAACTTCTGGATATTAAATCGAAAAAGCTAAAAACAGCAGGTAAAAATGCAACAGGCAGGGTTTCTGGCAGCTTCAGGATAAAAGCACCAGAAGGGAAATATAAAAAATACCTGGAAATGTTTAAATAACAGCAATACCGTGTGCTTTGATAAAAGGCAGCACAGAATGGAGGTTTAGCATGGATTTAAAACGTATAAGAAGACCTGTAAGTATTATATTATTATTTTCAATAATAGCAGGGCTTGCAGGGACAGTCCCTGTAAAGGCAGAGATGTATTCTGCTGGCAATGGTATTATAGAAATAAAGGCAGTACCAGATAAACCTGGTACTGGCATACCAACAGAAGAGGCTGTTATAAATTCCTGTGGAAGTACAGATAAACAGGAGGTGGCCAGCCTGCTGGAACAGAAAAAGTTCACAGTTTCCAGCCCGGATGTAGACATGGATATTTATGAAAAAGGGAATGGTGTATTAATAAAAGGAAATAACAGTGATATTACAGGGAGCAGGTTTAAATTTGAGGAAGAAATAGATTTTGGCACACAAAGCCCGGATTATATTGTTGTGGATGCTGTTGCCAATAAGAAAAAGAATATGGAATTATTATTTTATCTTGATGATGAAAAGGAACATTTTGCTTCGGTAAAACTTAATCCAATTAAAAGGAAAAATTACTGGGATTATACCAGGAATACAAGCAGCCATATTAATGGCAGGAAAATCACTGGCAAACATAAAGTTTCATTTAAGGCAGTGACAGATGACATAAATACTGTTAAATTCCTTTTCCGTTACATGTTTTTTATGAATAATGATATTCCTGTCCTGGATTTTGATATTGATGAGTCCAAAGGCTCAATTGTTGAAATGAACGGGGACAATGAACACAATACAGAATGTTATGGCAAAGTTTCATTGGAAATACCAGAAGGCTATAAATCTGAATATACAAATAAAGAACCTGCCCAGGGCACATATGACCTTGAATATATCAGGGGAGGGGGCAATTCAGAGTGGTATTCAAATAAAAAACCTTATAATTTTGAACTTGCATCCAGTACAAAACTCCTGGGAATGGGAGAACACAAAAACTGGATACTTCTTACAAATTATTATGATGTATCCATGATACGGAATAAATTTACATATTGGCTTGGCAGTGAAATGGGAATGAAATATACCCCTAAGTGTGTATTTACAGATGTTATTATGAATGACGAGTATTTAGGAAGCTATTATTTATGTGAACAGATATGTGTGGGCAGAAACCGTGTTAATATAGATAACCTGGAAGCAGATGAATCAGCTAAAAATATTACAACAGGTTCTGCAATAACAGGCGGGTATCTTCTTGGAATGTCATTCTATATAGATGATGAAAATATGAAACAGGCATTTTCTACGGAAATGGGCAACAGATATGTAATATATAGCCCTATGTTTGATGATTATTTCAATGAAGCACAATATAACTATATTTCCCAGTATATGCAGAAAACAGAAGCAGCAATATATGGTGAGGATTTTAAAGACGGGGATGGCAGGCATTACAGTGAATATATGGATATAAATTCGGCTGCTGACTATTACTGGGTGCAGGAGATATCTGATAACAGCAATGCTTATTCTTCAAGCACATATCTCTATAAAGAAAGGGATGGCAAGCTTTTCTGGGGGCCTTTATGGGATTTTGATTATGTTGCATGGGGAAATATAGACAAGAATACAGATGGATTTAATAAAACTAATTCAACATGGTTTGAAAGGCTTATGCTGGATAAAACGTTTGTGGAGAAACTTATAGCAAGATGGCCTGTATTTAAGGAAAAACTTCTCTATGCCTGTAAAGATGGCGGACAGATTGACCAGTACGCAGAACAGCTTTATGATTCACAGAAAGCAAACTATAATATAAATAATATGTTTGATAACTTTATGTATAATGATATGCCAGCTGGTGGTACAGAAACAGATGAATATATAGAAAAGACATTCAAGAGTGAAGTGGAGCGTTTAAAGAAATGGATATATGAACGTACGGAATGGATAGATAAAAATATAGAATCAATTTATCCAGTTATATATAAAATTACATATATGTCTGATGGAAATGTATATAATGAGGATACATATGTTAAAAATAACAGGAGAGGGGTTTTATTCCCAGAACCGCCTGTAAAAAAGGGTTATGTATTTAAAGGATGGTATACTAAACAGGAAAATGGCGGGCAGGAACAAGAAGTGCTTTTTAGTGAAGGTACAAGTGTTAATGAAGATACAGTATTTTATGCCCGCTGGGTTAAAGAAAGTGATATTACAAAGGCAGAAAAAATTGTATTTGCACAGGATGAAGTATATTGTTATGTACATGATATAATACCTTCGATGCCGGTATATACAATACCTTTTAATTCAGAAGTACATGATATAGTATATACAAGCAGTAATGAAGACAGTGCAAATATAGCAAAAAATGAAGAAACAGGGAATTACCAGTTATATACATTTAACAAAGGGGATGCAACAATAACTGCTTCCACAAAAGATGGCATGGAAGCAACATGTATAATACATGTAATTGATTATGGGGATGATATCAGGACAGATGAAACACCAGAATTTTCACTGGACAAAGAAACAATAACACTGGATAATGGCAGTTATGCCAGAATAATACCAAAATACAGTGCTAAAAATCCAGTTTACTTAAGTTTCAGTTTTTATTCTTCTGACTCTGGTATAGTTGAAGTAAATGAAGCAGGATATGTCTATGGGAAAAAGGCAGGTACTGCCTATATTGGGGTAACATGCAGCAGGACAAATGGTATAAAATTCTGTAAGGTTATAGTAAAAGACAATAAAACAAAAAAGCAAAAAAAATAACAGGTTTCAATACAGATACCAGAAACTTTATGCACTATTGTGCAAGTTGTTTGTAATACAATGTGTACAAAAGCCATGACTGCGGTCATGGCTTTTGTACGGAATATCCTGGTTCATGTATGGAAAACATACATGAAGTAGAAATAAAACAGGTCTATACTATTTCTGCAATACGGCTTACACCAACGAAGATTTCTGAAATTTTATACCATGTTGCAAAGTCCACAACACCTGTCTGTGGCAGGTCAAACACTTTCTGGAAAACCCTTACAGCGTTTGCTGTCTTTTCACCATATATGCCATCAGATGAAATTTTAGGTATAAGCGGGTATGCCTTTGATATTACATTTAACTGGTCCTGCATCTGTTTGACCTTACTGTTGTTTGAACCTATAGACAGGTTAAAACCAGGCCATGAAGCAGGCACACCAGATATTTCTTCAGAAGTATTAATATAGATTGAGCTGCCATAAAAGGTCCTTAATATTTCAATGGCAGAATATCCCTGGTCACCGAGGTATTTAGAATCCCACTGGCGCATCCATTCAGGACATGAAACCTGCCTGCCATCACAGTATTGTGTAAATAAAGGCTGTGTCACATTTGGTTTGGAAAGGTAATTTGAAAAAATAGTGTCAACTGCCCGTGATATACTGTTAAATATATTACGTCCAGGAATCCATTTCTGGTCATAAGCAGTAGAAGAAGTAATGGTGAAGTCATAGCCCTTATTACGGTACCCCGGAATATATAGATTTTCAGGGTTATAAAAATATAATATTAGATGATTTGGTAATAACTTGTGAGGATTATTTGCTTTCTGGGGAACAACAAGTTATAAAAAACAAAAAGTGATAAAAGATTACTGGATAAAGAATTGGAAAAAATATGGCGGAAACAGATAATAAAATGAATGTGCTGGCAACAAGGCGGGCATGTTAAAGGCTGCTTTTTGTTCTGGATTTTATACTATAATACCTTGAAAAATTTGACTGGATAAGTTAAGTGGTCTGTCTATGTATAATGGATGGAAGAAAGAGTTAAAGTCTTGTTGTTTCATCATAGTAACATTATTTTCTCCGATGTTTGTTTGGCTTCTGCTATTTGCTTTGGCAGAAGCCAGGTGTTGGCACAGATTTGGTTATTCAGGCTATATTGTAGTTGCTTTTGTAAAGAGCCTTGCAAATTTAAATTGGTTTGGCTAAAAACCTTACTAATTTTTTGCTCTGGATTTTATCATTTATTTAAATGATAAAATCCAGAGCGGTTAAGATTGGTAGTTTTACACATCTTTATTGGTTTTTTGTAATTTTATTTAGTTTTTGGCTGGCAGTGGGATGACTTTTGCCAGTCTTAGTCCGTCAAGACTACTCTGCACTTTGGAGCCAGGTTTAACCTGGCTCCTTTTTAAAACCTATAGGGAGTAGTTTACAAGTGCCAGTCTTAAAAACATTCAATGTGCTGGTGTACTTAGGGTGCAGTTTTGTTCTTGCTGCCTACTGTCAGATGCTTTTAGTATAGCTATGGTAATGAAAGGAGGATTTTATGGAAAGGATAAAAATTAAATATTTTACGGACAGGATTGACAAGTTGTTCTGTGTGGGTGGTAAATCTGATTGGATTGATTTGCGTGCTGCAGAAGATGTTGTTATGAAGAAAGGCGAATACAGATTAATTTCCCTTGGTGTGGCAATGGAACTTCCAGAGGGTTACGAAGCCCATGTGGTGCCAAGAAGTAGTACTTTTAAAAACTTTGGGGTTATCCAGGCTAATTCAATGGGAATAATTGATAATTCATACTGTGGTGACGGAGATGTCTGGTATTTCCCTGCTATTGCTGTAAGGGATACAGAAATCCATGTTAATGACAGGATTTGCCAGTTCCGTATAGTGAAAAACCAGCCTGTTGTGAGGTTTGATGAGGTTACTTTTCTGGATGGCAATGACCGGGGAGGTTTTGGCAGTACAGGAATGTCTTAAGCGGAAAAAAATCCATTTTAATGGCAGCATATTCTTTAAGGCAGGTTTAAATGTACAAAGTAAAGTTAAAGGAGGTTTTATAATGAGAGTAAAGAAGATGATTGAGCTTGGTTTATTTAGTGTTGTGGTAGCTTTAGGAGCACCACAGACTATGCCTGTTGTGGCAACGGTAGTGGTACAGGCAGAAGAAAACAACAAGGAAGACGGGTCTGTGCAGTATGCAACTGTTTCATCTGTTGATGGTTTCCGTGACTATATTGATAATGACGGAGTGTATGCCAGCCAGGATTCTATAGAAACAAAGTGGGGTGGTTATACAGATGCGCACAAGATTGTCCTGGAAGAGCCTGGGACGTTGTACCTGGCAGCTTTAGCAGATGGCAATGATGTAGATGTTGAGCTGTTTGGTAACTATGCCCTTACTGCTAAAATTGGTGGCAGTATAAAGACAACTCCTTCAGACAGGGCAGAAATCAAAGGTTTTGACCTGGAGGCTGGTACATACTATTTCAGAGGAAGCCGGTGGAACGGGTATAAAGTTCCGTTTGTTGTTACAGTATACGCTGGTTTTGTTCCTGATGACCTTTCTTCTGTGAGCAAGGCGGTTAATGTGTATGACAGTACAAGTGATAGTGTTCCCATAAATGAAATCCCTGTTGTGCAAGATGAAGGTGGTCTTAAAGATTATGTTATGGGTGACGGACAGTTTGCATGGCAGGATGCCATTGAAACTAAATGGTCTGGAAATACAGATACATACAGCTTTACAGTCCAGGAAGACGGGTGGCTGTTTGCATACCCTGTTGCAGAAGATAATGGTGTCAACTGGACATTATACTCAAACCGTGACCTGACATCATGCCTTGTTAGTGAAAAAACAATGGTGAATGTTGATGGAAAACCTTATTCTGTGTACTTAAAAGCTGGTACGTACTATTGCAGGGGAGAACGCTGGAATGGTTATAAAGTGCCGTTTGAAGTTACTACATACATGGGCTTTATGCCAGCATCTTCAAGGTTTTCTGTACAGGATATCCAGTACAACAGCAGTAAGTCAGAAGCTACAGTCACTTTTAATTACAGCCAGGAATACCTTCCGTCTTTCCAGTCTGGAACAGTAAGGATGGTTGAGGGGACTGTCCATCCTTGTGATGGAGGGAATAATGAAGTATGGAAAACATCAACAAGGGAAAATGTGCTTGAAAGTGCCTCTGTTGTAATTAAAAAGAATGGAGATTATACTGTCCGTATTGCTAATCCAGATATAGATGAAAATTTTTGTATGGCATACTTTACTGTAGATGGTTTGCGGGAAACTGGCAGCAGTGAGGAAGTTGTACAAAGCAGTAAACCCATAGCTCCTGCTGTAACTGTTGCTAAGA
Organism: Lachnospiraceae bacterium; assembly: GCA_022797375.1. GTDB lineage: Bacteria > Bacillota > Clostridia > Lachnospirales > Lachnospiraceae > Butyribacter. Next base: position 6,694 of record JAAWKM010000009.1, on the reverse strand, counting down.
GAGGCAAGAAAACTGTTAAGGGAACATCTGCTGCCTACGCAAAAGTAACTGTAAAGGTAGCTGGTAAGGTATACAACACTGTTTCTGATGGGAACGGGAAGTGGTCTGTAAAACTGGGTAAAAAACTTAAGAAGGGTAATGTTGTTAAGGTATATATAACTGGTACACAGACAGTAAATAGTAACACTGTTTCTTACAAGGTGAAATAGCTTTGTGCCCGAAGGTTCTGGCTTTTGGTAAAGAAGCCATGTAGTCAGGAGATGTGGATTGTGTTTGTGTTGAAAAAAAACTCGTATAAAGTGATGCTACCTGGATTAGAACGTGTGTAGACTTTGTACGGCAGGCAGCAGGCTTTCTGCTAAGTTTGCTTGATTTTAGTCTGCTTTGTGAATTTATAGTAGTGATAGCGTTGGTCTTTAGGGCAGCAACTGGCAGTATTGTGTGGTTTTACTTGAAAGAGAAGGGAAAAGTTCCGTATACGGTTTGAAGCAGATTATTGATGGCAAGACTGGTGTGAAGATAGTTAGAAATGTGCCAGAATACAACAGAGTTGTTGATGTAGAAGAGTGGCTGTATTGGGGATTAAACAGTTGTGGCTGGGCAGATGCTGCCTGTTATAGCACAAGGCTGGAAGTGTCAATTTTGCTTTTATTAAATGTTATTTCGGTCTCTTTAGCTGGCTTGAACTTTTCGAGCATTTTATTGATGTAGTTTAAAAATTCATCTGGTGTGGTTTCGTTATTAGAAACGGTTTTTGCATAAGCAACCGCAATTTGTAATTGTTGTTCTTGAGTATATATGCTATGCTCCTTTACTTTTTGTTTATTATACATAGGGAGGTTAAAAATGTCAAATTTTGATTCACGTGCAAGAGGTTTTATTTCCAACGCTGATATTAGTAAAGCTTTGCTCCAGACTGTTGTAGATATTGGTACAAAATACGTCTGTACCGTAGCAGAGCTTCAAACACAGTTAAGAGTATTAGCTGATAATTTGCCAGTATACATTATAATGCAACCCCAACCTATGGTTTCTGTTGCAGATATTGTTAGTGATAAACAGGAAACAGGTGTGTAGGCAGGTGGAAAGAACAAGGGTAAAATTGCTCTTGCGGGTAGTATTAATGTATATGTTTTAAGTGGCAATTAATAGTTGGTTTTGAAAGGGTGGCTGGGAAATTTGTAGCAAATGTCAATTTTGTAAAAGAAATGGGGCTGGAAGTGTGCATAAGAGGGATGGTTTTATGGAGGAAGAGCTGCCAGGACAATTTTTTGGTTTAGGTGACTGGGTGAGAGTACCTGTAACTGAGATGGGAAATTTTCATTTTGTCATAGGGCCTGTAGTTTATACCAATAACAGACTTTTTGTTATGAAGTCTGCTGTTGGGGGTTTTACAATTTCATTTACCTGGACAGAGGTTGCTATTAACCCAGGTTCTTTTAGGAAGGTGGGTATTTTTGAAGCGTATAGGTTATTAGAAAAGCGTCTGTATGGCAGGAAGTTGCTTGTTTAGGTAACTGGTGCTGATATCTTTGGGGATGGCTTTGTATGGCAGTAAAGAATTAGTGTTATAGAAACGGAAAGGAAAAAGGTAGTGTTATGGGATATGTTGGGTGTCATCTAAGTATTTCAGATGGGTATGCCAGTATGGCTGGAACGGCAGAGAAGATTGGTGCAGATACTTTTGCATTTTTTATCAGGAACCCACGTGGAGGTGCTGCCAGAAAGCCATCACAGGAAGAACTGGCTCAGTTTAGGCGGACAGATGGGAAGTCTGCCTCTCTGGTAGTGCATAGTGCGTATACTATGAATTTGTGCTCTGACAGGGAAGATGTGCGCAGGAAAGCAATAATAATGCTTAAAGATGACCTGGTGCTGATGGAGCAGATGCCAGGAAATTATTATAATTTCCATCCAGGTTCTCATATGTTCCAGGGTATACAGGCAGGGACAGATTTTGTTGCAGATGCATTAAACAGTGTACTGGATGCCAGGCAATCAACTGTCGTACTGCTGGAAACGATGGCAGGAAAAGGAACGGAACTTGGCAGGAATTTTAGTGAACTTGCAGCTATCTTTAGCAAAGTTGTGTGGCAGGAAAAAATTGGTGTCTGTTTTGACACATGCCATGTATGGGACGCTGGGTATGATATCAGGAATGACCTTGATGTCGTCCTTGCTGCATTTGACAGTACTATTGGTCTTGGCAGACTGAAAGCAATTCATCTTAATGACAGTCTGTATGGTCTGGGTTCCAGGAAAGACAGGCACGCAAAACTTGGCAGGGGCACTATAGGGCTTGAGGCGCTAAAAAGGGTGGTTACACATCCTGCTTTGGCTGGAAAGCCAGTTATTATGGAAACACCTTGCAATTTAACAGAGTACCAGGAAGAAATAGCAATGGTTAAAGGCTGGCTGTATGAAGGAGGTAAATAATACAGGATGTGAAGGAAATGCTTGCAGGAAGAGAAGAAACTGTTTTTGCATTTGCAGCTGGGGACAGATATGTTTGCAATTAGGGAAGTTACAGGAGGATATGATTATTTAGTTATGGGGATGGATTTCCAAGAAAGTGACGGAGGTCTTTATGATAGCAAGGATGTTAGCATTGCAGAGGCTTTAGCTATAGTGCTTGGTGATATCATATCCTTGCATTCCTGGTTCCAGCCTGTTGAGAGGGAGTATTAGTGAGTCCAGTGCACTGGAAGAAATAGATTATATTGTGTTTGCCCAAAAAGCTGGTTTTTGAAACTAGCATCAGATACTGGTTCCATAAAGAGCCAGTAAACTTTTAATTGTACAGGTTTTCCACTGATGAGGTGGTTAATCTTTTTAAGCAGCCAGACAGGTTTGTACAGGAAAGCAGCCTTTGTCTGGCTTGTTGTGATTTATGTGTTGCTGAAAAGGCTAATAGAAGGAGTAAAGATGAATAGATATTTAAATAATATTGCAGATAACCTTGTTTCAATGAAATTGGGTCTTGATGATACATTTAAGTTTCATTGCACTATGTGCGGTGAATGCTGTTTAAACAGGGAAGATATTTTACTGTCTTCCAGGGATATTTATAATATGTCTAAAGAAATGAAGACTAGCACAGAGGAATTTTTCAAAAAATACTGTGAGGTATATGTTGGAGAGGACAGCAGAATTCCAATTGTCAGACTTAAGCCAAAGGGAATAGCTAAAAAATGTCCACTGCTTAAAAACCAGAAATGCCGGGTACACAACGCAAAGCCGGTTATTTGTGCAATGTTTCCTGTTGGAAGGTATTTAATAGCGGGTGAGAGTGGGGACGGATTGTGCATTAACGGACAGAATTGCGTCCAGTATATTTTTAATAATCCTAGGTGCGGAGACTGTTCAGAAACACATACTGTAAGGGAATGGCTGGAATCTTTTGGGGTTCCTGTCAATGATGAGTATTTCCTGGAATGGTCATGGTTAGTGGCTAAAATGAGTAAGAGTTTCAGAAAAGCTGAGAAGATTATAGAGCAAAGTATAATGGAACGGCTCTGGACAGTTACATTTGCCAAGATTTATCTAGATTACAGTACAGAAGAGGAATTTCTGTTTCAGTTTGAAACAAATGCCAGGGAGGTTTCTAATATGCTGGATAGGGCTCTTGGCGGCGTAGTATAATGTTATTTTTGCAGAAGCTAGAATGGAGGACAGGATTATCAGGTTATACAATGAAATAGATTTTCTGCTCAACAATGCACCTGTTGAAGATGACTGCACAGATGCGGAAAACAAAATGTATTCTGATATGGCAGATTTAAAGAGTAGTATAGAAAATGCTTTATATTATATGTTTATTTAAAAACTCAGTATATAGCAGTCGTTAAATTGGAACAGGTCTTTTATTTGAGTTAGGAGGGTATTATGGCGTGGTATTCACTATACAGGTGGTTTGTTACTTTTAGGAGAACGTCTTATGTTAATGTTATTAACTGGTACAGGCAGGTTTTATATGAGGAGTGGTTTAATAGTTTGGGAGAAGAGGAACAAGAAAAAGAAAGACTGAGATTAAAAAACATCGAAGAAGAGGAAAATACAAAGTTTCAACGTGAATGGCTTGCTCTGGGTACAATACTTAGTCTTTACAGCAATAGAGTGTGATAACGGGGAATATTGTTATGGAAAGGATATCAGTTTATGGGCTGGTTGGAAGTCTGGCTGTTTCAGACTCAGATGGTGAAATCCTTAATGCCGAAATTGAAAAATTTCTGTCAGATGGCAGAAGGATAGTTGTTGATTTTAGTTGTGTGGAAGTTGTACTTACACACTTTTTAGATGCTGCTATAGGTGCGTTGTATAAAAAACACCACAGCAGTGAACTGAAAGAAAAACTAGTAATTATCGGGTTAAAGTCAACAGATGCATTAAGCAGGACAATAACAGTGGCAAAATCTTTTTATTAAAATAGTAAGGCTATGGGCTGTCTTCAGAAATGAGGGCAGCCCTTTATATGTTTAATTGATATTTCCGCCTAAATACTGGGAGTCTGAAAACCTCTTTGTGGCCTGTGTTATAAATATAACAAATTAGCCAGCAGGGTTGTCTTACAGAGGAAGCAATTCTTTTTAGAATGGAGGGAGGTTTGTGGTTAAAGTGTGGTTGTATGTCTTACAGCATTTTGATGTTTGTAGTTGTGCATGTTTTATAGCTCTGCTATAGGCTGGGCCGGGATTTACAAGGAAGATTATTGTCACGGAAACCAGTAAGGCAGATAGTACCGTAATAATGCCGGGGTAACTAGAGGTGCAGCTCGCGATGTCTGTATTCTGGCAGTTTTATAGCGGTAAAAATGTTGGTAAAAATTAAATTGCCAGATATTCCTGTCTGGGCAGGTTTTAATTGTGTAACAGGGCAGCCCCGTTTAGAGTACGGAGTGATACAATGTGTGCATTTGTCAGATGATGGCAGGTATACTTTATTTTGATTTTGATGTGTGGGGGTTATGTTTTAAGCTGCCGCAGGGTATCTGGCGGGATAACTGGACAGGAGGCAGTTTATGAAAAGGTATATTGTCAGGGCAGGTTACGTAGTTATTAGTTTTGTTATGCTAGTGATGACTATAGCTGCGGTGTGCAGGGTAAAGTCTTACCAAAATGTTGGCACAAATATTGGTGGTTTTAATTTAACAGGCAAAGAAATAAACAATTAACACGAAAAACGGTGAAGCAAGGAAAATTGATACAGGCAGGACAGATATATTCACGACGTGGGATAATGATTTGTACCTTATAACTGGTGGCAGTGCGGAATATATTGAAAGTGATAGTGTAAAATCGGTAGATGCTGATAATCTGTCACTTGTGTTTAAATCAGGACATTGGTGCAGTAAATAGCAGAGTGTCCTGGTATTGTAACCAGGGCAATAGTGTAACATACTGCATAAAGGTATGCTGGTATAGAAAAAGAGGTGATAAAATGCCTAGTGAATTGGTTATAGGATACACAACTATAGATGAAGATACCATTCTTGAAGAATTTAAAGATGATTTTATGATATTGCAGAAGCTCTTATTAATTTAAATAAGACAACTATAGTGGTCAAATTTGATGAATATTTTGAAACGGTAAAGGAGAAGGAAAATATGATCAGAAAGCCTAGTGAATTGGTTATAGGATATACAAATATAGGTGAAGATACCATTCTTGAAGAACTTAAAGATGATTTTACAATATATTATATTGTAGAAGCTCTTATTAATTTAAATAAGACAGCTATAGTAGTCAAAATTAATGAGTGTTTTGGAACAGTAAAAGAGAAGAGAGCTATGATTAGAAATCTTTGCAAGTCTTATCAAAACGTTTCAGAAAATTATATTATCTGTACAGAAGCATATGTCAGTACTGAGGAGTTTTCAACTGATAAATATTATGACCCATATTCTTGTCATGGCCAAATCCTACCAGCTGATAAAAAACCTGTGCCTTATACCGAGGTATTGGGCAGAGAACGTAAAATGCTTACGGGGTTGGGTTTTACCAGCATAAATACTGTAGTTGGTTATCAGTTTAAGGATGCAATGGTTTATTTGAATGGTATGGGTAAAATGCTTGTAAACTACTGGAATCTTAAAAAGGTGCATGGTTGATGGTGTTATTTGAAAATTAGCTAGGATATCTTAAGGGGATTTCATAAACCAAATGATATTAGGTTATTATAAAAGTCTTATAAAATATTTAATGGTAAATGTAAAATTAACAGGAGGTGTTGTATATGGACTGGTCTTTTGTGTTTCAAATATTGGTAGATGTTTGGTATGTGTTGTTTGTTTACATGATTGTGGTTATAGTAATCGGGCTTTGTTGCAATCCAGATTATGATGACAGAAAACATAAAATCCGATGTTTTGTAGACGAAACACTGAATTTCTTTGGTCTTGTATTCCTATGTTTAACCTTTGTTGCTGTGACAGGGGTGTGCCTTACAGATGCTACTCTGACACCATCAGTGCCTGTTTTTAAAAAGCAAGTAATATCAGATGAAAAAGCAGGAACTAAAGTGCCAGTAAAGCAGGATAAAATTGCTGATGGAAGCGGCAGAAAGGCAGTTGTGGAAGCGGATGGCTCTGATGTATCTGGTGGTAGTTCTGGAGCAGGAACTAAAGTGCCGGTAAAGCAGGATAAAATTGCTGATGGAAGCAGTGGAAAGGCAGTTGTGGAAGCGGATGGCTCTGAT
>JAAWKM010000150.1 GCA_022797375.1 Lachnospiraceae bacterium | reverse complement strand
GCATGATTTTGGAACAAAATCTTTTTTTGCAAAATGTGTGCATTTTCAGCGCTGAAAGCGCTGCTTGTTACTATGAACAGCGTAGCTGTGAATAGTAACAGTAAGATATAGTGCAGCAAAAGTACAACGCCATAGGTACTGGAATTAATATAGAATGGAGAGATTATAATGGAGATTTATAACCATCATACAGTTGAAAAGAAATGGCAGAATATATGGAATGATGAAAAAGCATTCCGGACAGAGAATGACTATACAAGACCTAAGTTTTATGCGCTTGTTGAATTTCCTTACCCTTCAGGGCAGGGGCTTCATGTAGGGCATCCAAGGCCATATACAGCGCTTGATATTGTAGCACGTAAACGCAGGATGCAGGGGTATAATGTATTATATCCTATGGGATGGGATGCATTCGGGCTTCCTACAGAGAACTATGCTATACAGAATAAGATACATCCAAGGATAGTTACAAAGAATAATGTAGAGCATTTTAAGGCACAGCTCTGTTCACTTGGATATTCATTTGACTGGGACAGGGAGATTAATACAACAGACCCGGAATATTATAAATGGACACAGTGGATATTCCTTAAACTTTTTAAAGAGGGTCTTGCATATAAAAAGGAGATGCCTATTAACTGGTGTACTTCATGCAAAGTAGGGCTTGCAAATGAAGAAGTGGTTGGTGGCGTATGTGAACGCTGCGGCTCTGAGGTGGTACGTAAAGTTAAGAGCGAGTGGATGCTTAAAATTACAAATTATGCTGATAAATTGCTTGAAGGCCTTAATGATGTTGATTATATTGAGCGTGTAAAGACTTCACAGAGAAACTGGATTGGACGTTCAGAAGGTGCAGAGGTGGATTTCCAGCTTAAAGACAAGGAAGAGAAGCTGCGTGTGTACACAACCCGTCCTGACACACTTTTTGGTGCAACATATATGGTAGTTTCACCAGAACATCCGCTTGTTGATAAATATAAAGATGAGATAAAGAACTGGGATGATGTTGTAAAGTACCGTGAAATGGCAGCTAAGAAGTCTGATTTTGAGCGTACAGAGCTTGCTAAGGACAAGACAGGTGTTGTACTTGATGGCATAAAGGCATTAAACCCAGTAAATAATGAAGAAATACCTGTATGGATTTCTGATTATGTACTTATGACATATGGTACAGGCGCTATTATGGCAGTTCCTGCACATGATGAAAGGGACTGGGAATTTGCAAAGAAGTTCGGGCTTCCTTTAATACAGGTTGTAGAAGGGAAAGAAGGCGCTGCTGATATAGACAAGGCGGCATTTACAGATGTTGCAACAGGTGTAATGGTTAATTCTGGTTTCCTTACAGGGCTTTCTGTGGAAGATGCCAAAGAAAAGATTAAAGATTTCCTGGAGGAAAAAGGCATTGGTAAACGCAAAGTAAACTATAAGCTGCGTGACTGGGTATTTTCAAGACAGAGGTACTGGGGAGAACCTATTCCAATAGTACATTGTGAAAAATGCGGTTTTGTCCCAGTTGACGAAAGTGAACTTCCGCTGCTGCTTCCAGAAGTAGACAGCTATATGCCAACAGATAACGGTGAGTCACCACTTGCAGCAATAACAGACTGGGTGAATACAAAATGCCCTTGCTGTGGCGGCCCGGCAAAGCGTGAAACTGATACAATGCCACAGTGGGCAGGCTCTTCATGGTACTTCTTAAGGTATACAGACCCTTGTAACAAAGAGTGCCTTGCAGACCCGGAAGCCCTTAAATACTGGCTTCCTGTAGACTGGTATAATGGAGGTATGGAGCATACAACACTACATCTGCTCTATTCACGTTTCTGGCATAAATTCCTTTATGACCAGAAGACAGTGCCAACACCAGAGCCATACCAGAAACGTACTTCACATGGCATGATTCTTGGAAGCAATGGCGAGAAGATGAGCAAGTCCCGTGGCAATGTAATTAACCCTGATGATATTGTAAGGGATTATGGTGCGGATACACTCCGTACTTATGAGATGTTTATAGGTGCATTTGATTTAAGTGCCGCATGGTCAGATGATGGCGTAAAGGGATGCCGCCGTTTCCTGGAGAGGGTATGGAAGTTACAGGAAATCCTTACAGATGAAGAAGGTTATTCCAAAGACATGGAAACAAAGATGCACCAGACAATTAAGAAGGTCAGCAGTGACTTTGAAAATCTTAAGTTTAATACAGCAATAGCAGCAATGATGGCGCTTATAAATGATTTCTACAAGAAAAATTCTGTTACAAAGGGTGAATACAAAACACTGCTTACACTGCTTAACCCTGTTGCACCGCATATTACAGAGGAATTATGGGAAGTTACAGGATACAGTGGCAGGATTTACCAGGGCACATGGCCAGAGTATGACGAGGCTAAGACTGTAGAAAATGAAGTTGAAATCGCTGTACAGGTTAATGGCAAAACGAGGGTAACCATTTCTATTGCCAAGGATGAAGAGAAAGACAGCGTACTTGCAAAGGCAAAAGAAGCACTTGGGGACAGGATTTCAGGGAATATTATAAAGGAAATTTATGTTCCAGGACGTATTGTAAATATTGTATGTAAATAATAGTAATAATAATGCAAATTTGAGATTAAAGATGTGCCTGGAAATTATAGAAATTAAATCCAGGCACGTCTTAGTACAATGCATTGCATGATATTAACAATATAAGATTATTGGACTATTAAAAAATATTAGTGTGGAAGTGTGATATGAAGAATATATGTAAAGGTTTGGTTATTTTGTGCATTCTGGCAGGTGTTTTAATGTTTTTTCCAGGGGATGTACAGGCTGCAAAGCTTACAATGAAAAATACAGATTCTAAGATAACATTAAAGTATGATGACAGGTATACATTTAAGAAAGATATTGAACAAATAAAAACAATTTCGGTTAAATCAGAAAATGTACAGACAGGTAAAAAAGACAGTGAAGTGCTTAGACTTGCTGAAGGGAGCAAGAATAAAGTAATTGCTTCTGGCTGTGGCAAAGCAGTTGTGGAACTTAAAAATGGCAAAAAAATTGGTGTAAAAGTTAAAGCTGCCCAGATAAGCCTGTTGCTTCTTATTGGACAGAGTAATATGGAAGGAAGCCCTGATAAACTTGGAGTCCTTGAAGATTACCAGAATGAGTATGTTGTGAATAAAGAGGGTAAAGTATACAGTACATATGGGCCGTCAACATTAAGCCATTCACTGACAAACGGGTGCTTTAAGACAGCTTCACCTAAGCTTACTATATGGAATCCATATGATTATATTCCTGCAAGCTTAACTGACAATAGCAGCATTAATGAATGGCAGCGTACCAACAACCTTACTGATGCTGTAAATGCAACAGGCAAAACAGGTATTGATGGTGCACTTGCTAAAGAATGGGTTAAAAAGACGGATGAAAAAGTATGGCTTGTTAATGCTGCACATAGCGGAAGCTCTATTGAAACATGGCTTCCAGGCAAGGAAAGGGTTAATAATAACTTCTGGCAGGCAGTATCTTTATATAAAGCATGTGAACAGCTTCTCAATAAGGAAATAGAAGCAGGACATTATAAATTAAGCCATAAGGGTTATTTCTGGCTCCAGGGTGAGTCAGATGACAAAATGAGTGCAAGGAAATACCTTGAAAAATTTATGTCAATGCATAAAAGGCTTATGGAAGAAACTGGTGACGGAAGAGGGCAGAAATATAAGAACCTGAATAAACGTATGGAATTTGCAGGAATACTTATGGTCAGGGCGCATGGTAACCCGGCAGACTTTTCTGACCTTTATATGACTGGACCAAGGAAAGCACAATATTATATGTGCAATTCTTCCAAAGAAAAGTTCAGAAATATATACCTTGCAAGCCATATTTCAGAGGACTGGGTGACAGATGAAGGCGTAGACTCATATTTTAAATCAAGATATGAAGATATAGATTCATATTATAGTTTTAACAATATGAAAAAAACAGATGTATTCATGCCTTCAAAAGTTGCAGATGTACACCAGTCAGTGCATTATACACAACTTGGTTATAATGAGCTTGGCAGGGATGCCGCCGCTAATATCTGCTATGCGCTTAAATATGCCAAAGCGCCTGAAACAGAAACCAAGATAAGGCTTGTAGGTGAGGATGGGTATACAGATATATCATCAGCAGTAAAAGCACCAGATGATGATATGTCAGTAACAGTTAAAACATTCCCGGCATATAAGGCTAAATCACTTGAAGTGATGCGTAAAGATGGCGTAGAACTTGACAGGTGGAATGTAAGGCTGCGTTCATCAAACTGTTTCAGTGGCAAAGTAAAATACATAGTTGGTGGAAAAAGCAGGGTATACACTTTATGGGCAGAAAATGGCACAAGCACTATACAAAATATAATGAAAGTACCTGGCGGGGTTAAAATTGACTGGAAGAAGCTTAAGAAGGCTTCATATTATAAAGTATTCCGCAGGGAAATAGGAACAAAAAAATGGGTCTGTATTAAGAAGACCAAGAAGAATAATGATATAAGTTATACAGACTATGAAGCAGGACAAGGGACAGACTATGAATATATGGTAAGGGCATTTGATAAATATGGCACAAGAGGACAAAATTCATTATCATATATCGCACCATAAAAAATATTTGACAACATACAAGTTTGTCTGCTATAATATTCCATACAGCATTAGGGAGTAGTTAGCGCATAATGCGTGAATAAGCCAACAAACCCGGCTATACAGCCTGGCTTAATCTTAAATAACAAGACTTTTGCACAGTAATATACGTATACTGTGCTTGGGTTTTAAAACAGGTACAGTAGTACCTGTTTTTTTGTTTGTAACAGTCCGGCTGCTATTATTTGAAAGGAGATTTATATGGGAATTATTGAATTAGTTTTTCTATCCATAGGGCTTGCAATGGATGCATTTGCAGTATCAATATGCAAGGGGCTTGAAATGCCAGTTACAAATTACAGGCGTGCAGGAATAATTGCATTGTTTTTTGGTGCTTTCCAGGCAGGAATGCCAGTTATTGGATATCTGCTGGGGTCCCGTTTCCAGAAGTATATAGAGTCTGTTGACCACTGGATTGCGTTTGCCCTGCTTGCACTTATTGGAGGGCAGATGGTATATGAGGCGTACAGGAAAGATGGCGGGGAACTGGAGAATAAGGATGACAGTGTATTTAGCATAAAACAGCTGGCTGTACTTGCGGTTGCCACAAGCATAGATGCACTTGCTGTAGGTATTACATTTGCCCTGCTTGAAGGCACAAATATCTTTTTATCAGCAGGGATGATTGGGTTAATCACTTTTATTATTTCTTTTGCAGGAGTTGTAATAGGAAATAAATTTGGTAATAAATATGAAAAGAGGGCACAGCTTGCAGGAGGAATAATACTTATAGTAATTGGATTAAAAATACTTCTGGAACATCTTGGAATTATTGCATTTTAAAGAAAGGGGATAAGTTATGGTTTATGTGTTTTTAATTGTGGGATTTATATTATTAATAAAAGGGGCAGATTTTTTTGTAGAGGGAAGTTCTAGTGTTGCAAAGATGTTAAGAGTCCCATCACTTATAATTGGAATGACTATTGTTGCAATGGGAACAAGCTTTCCAGAATGTTCTGTAAGCATTAATGCGTCCCTTGCAGGCAGTAATGCACTTGCAATAAGCAATGCGGTGGGTTCTAATATATTTAACCTTATGGTTGTATGTGGCGTATGTGCACTTTTCTGCCCGCTTGCAGTGGACAAAGGGACACTTAAGAAAGAGTTCCCTTTTTCAATTATAGTTGCACTTATACTGCTTGGACTTGGTTCTGCTGGTATGGTATTAGGGCGTGTTGACGGGATTATAATGTCTGTTATATTTGCAGGCTTTTTATACTGGATGGTGGTGTCTGCCAGGAAAGCCAGGGCTGAAAGCCGGGATAGTGAGGAAGAATATGAGATAATGCCAGTATGGAAGTGTATTTTATATATTATTGGCGGTATTGTGGCAATAATAGCTGGTGGTGATGTTGTAGTAGACTCTGCCACTAAGATTGCAGAACAGTTTGGAATGAGTGAAAACCTTATAGGCCTTACTGTGGTTGCATTCGGAACAAGCCTTCCTGAACTTGTTACATCTGTAGTTGCTGCAAAGAAAAATGAAGTAGATATGGCTCTTGGCAATGTAATTGGTTCCAATATTTTTAATATACTTCTTGTGTTAGGTGTAGCAGCAGCAATATCACCAATTGCATTTATAATGGAAAATATTATCGACATAATTGTGCTTGTTGTAATGAGTATTATAGTATGGATATTTGCATGGTCGAAACAGAAGCTTGTACGTAGTGAAGGGATAGTAATGCTTCTGATGTATGCAGTTTATGTGGTATATATCTGTAAAAGATAATAAATACCAGTTATCATGTGTCTGCTGGACGGGCGGTTTACAAGTGCCCGTTTATACATAGAAACCATCCGTCCATTTGCCAGACAAAGATACATTTGCCATGTATTTATACTGTTATATTATATTTACTCTGCTGTTTTAATAATTGAAACAAGTATATCTAAAAATGATTTTTCTATTTTACTTAATTTTTCTAATTTTATAGGATTACTTCCAGATTGTGAAAATTCAATCCCATCTAGTTTTATTATTATCCCGTTTTTTAATAAAGATTTTTCTGCCATATTTTCAAGCTTCTTTTTGACAAAGCTGTTCTGTAATAATGATAATACTTTCTTTTCCTGTTTACAGGGGTCTTTCCCAGATATTGCAGGAGATACCAGCTTTAATATCCAGGACAATATGCCGTTAGATATTTTTTCACTGGATAAATATAATAAATTATTAAAATCAGCATCAATATTATTAAAATATAGTACAAGACTGCCTCCAGGCCCATTGCCTGCTACAATACCGCCGATACTGATACTGCTGCCATATCCCTGGTCCTGCAGGGCGGAATTTATATTTTCTGCTATTTCATTATAAAACAGCCTTGTAATAATGCATATTAAGTTATTATATAAATCATCCGGAAGACCATATATAATTTTATATATTTTATTAATATCTTCGTCATCCAGTTTCTGTAAAAAACGGCTGGCAGCACTTCCCTGCTGGCTTTCCCTGCATTTTTCCATAATTCCAGGCAGGAATTTTTGTAAAGTTTTTCTGTAGTCTACTAAATTAATACTGGTTTTTATATTTAACATCTTTATCCCCCATAAATAAAATCTGGAAATGCTGCTGCCAGTGTTAGTTTAAAATATGGTTAGTTTTTTCTATTACTTCCTGGACGCGTTCTGCTATTAAAGCAACTGTATTCATAGAGTCTTCAATCATTGTGCTTTTTTCAGTTGTTTTATTAACATTATCAATAGAAGACTGTACAGCATCCAGAAGTTCATTTGTAGTTTCACTGAATTTATGTATTATATCATTAACTTCATTAATAGCAGCCTGTATAGACTCATCATTTTCCCTTGCACTGCCAACAGAAGCACGTGAGCTTTCAGAAAGTTCACGTATATTGGAAGCAACAACAGAAAATCCCCTTCCAGCTTCACCAGCCCTTGCTGCTTCAATTGCCGCATTAAGAGAGAGCAGGTTGATTTTACCAGAAATTTTTTCAACATCCTGTGTCATTACATTATATTTATTTACGCTTGAATTAATATGCTCTAAAGAACCAGCAATGCTTTCATTAAGCACTTTTAAATTATTCATATATTCAGCAACATTTGCCATTTCACTGCTGCTTGCCTTTCCTGTTTCACGTATAAGGCTGGTCTCTTTTGTTACCTGGTCAATATTATCTGTAAGCTTGCCAAATATTTCAACAAGTTCATTATTCATAGCCAGCACTTCGCTATTTACAGAAGTTGCCTTCTGGCGTTCATTACGTATGGATTTCATCATATACTGGTGGCAGTTTTCTTTTTCATTAATGCCCTTTGCAATGGCAATAGCCATTTCACGGCAGGATTTAAAGCCACATGAATGGCAGTCAAATGACTTGTCCATTTCAGAGTGTTTGTCAAGTTCTAAGTATGCCTTTTCAATATCTGCCTCTGTAATTTTACGTTGTACACCAGCCAGTGATTTATATGTACGCAGGTAATCATTAAGGTTTAATTTCTTATCAAATTCATCAAACTGTTTGTCAACACCTTTTTTAGTAGTGTTTGCTTTACGGATTTTTCTTGCATAGCGTTCAACATCATGCATAATATCACTCATTGTAAAGCAGTTATAGTGTACACCAGTTGCAGGCCCGCCATTACAGCCATTTTCACAGTTAAGGACATCGAAGACAGTTGGAAGCCATCTGGAGTTTTCTGTACAGTACCTGTCCAAATCTTTATAAAGCTTTTCTGTCCCTTCAGAGGTTACAATCTCCATTTCAGGGGCATGTATAAGAAGGTTTTTCATAAGGCCGCCAGGTTTAGGGTAAATTGCACCTTCTAACCCCTGGTGCTCATTAAATTCAAACTCACTATATACTTTGATTGCAGGAAGGCTTATTCCATTTTCCTCAAAGTAATCTTTTAAATGCTCCATTGTCACATTATAATCTATAATATTGCC
>JAAWKM010000149.1 GCA_022797375.1 Lachnospiraceae bacterium | reverse complement strand
TACCAGGTAATAACGCTTATGACTACTAACGGACAAGCCCCGTTTGTAACTGTATTTATGTACCTTGACGAAGTGCCAGAAGGCAGGCTGCGTGAAGACCTTGCAATGATTACAGAAGAAATACTGCGCCAGCGCATACTTGGTGTTAAAAACGAAAAGGGTGTATATATTACACCTGCATTCCCTAAACTTATATATGTCCTTGAAGAAGATAACATACATGAAGGCTCCAAATACTGGTATTTAACAAAGCTTGCTGCAAAATGTACTGCAAAACGCATGGTTCCCGACTATATTTCAGAAAAAATCATGAAACAGCTTAAAAACGGTAACTGCTATACATGCATGGGATGCCGTTCTTTCCTTACTGTTTACCATGATGAAGATAACAAGCCTAAATTTTATGGAAGGTTTAACCAGGGGGTCGTAACTGTCAACCTTGTTGACATTGCGTGCTCATCAGAAGGTGATATAGATAAGTTCTGGGAAATATTTAATGAGCGTATGGTTCTTTGCAAACGTGCCCTTATGTGCCGCCATAACAGGCTTAAAGGAACACCATCAGATGTAGCGCCTATCCTGTGGCAGTATGGTGCGCTTGCACGCCTTAAGAAAGGGGAAAAGATTGACAAGCTCCTATATAATGGTTACTCCACTCTTTCACTTGGCTATGCAGGGCTTTGCGAATGTACGCGGTATATGACAGGGAAACCACATACTAACCCTGATGCCACCCCATTTGCACTTGAAGTAATGCAGAAACTTAATGATTTCTGTGCAAAATGGCGCAAAGAAGAAAATATTGATTTCAGTTTATATGGCACACCACTGGAATCAACCACATATAAATTCTCTAAATGCCTGCAGAAACGCTTTGGGATTATACATGGGGTTACAGATAAAAATTATATTACAAACAGCTACCATGTACATGTAACAGAAGAAATAAATGCCTTTGAAAAGCTTAAATTTGAGGCACAGTTCCAGCGCCTTTCACCAGGCGGGGCAATAAGTTATGTTGAAGTCCCAAATATGGAAAATAATATTGATGCTGTACTTGAACTTATGAAATATATTTACAATAATATTATGTATGCCGAACTTAATACAAAAAGTGATTACTGCCAGGAATGTGGTTATACAGGACAGATTGAAATTGTTACAGACATACATGGTAAACTTATATGGGAATGTCCAAACTGTGGCAATACAGACCAGAATAAAATGAATGTTGCACGCCGCACATGTGGTTATATTGGCACACAGTTCTGGAACCAGGGACGTACCCAGGAAATAAAAGAAAGGGTTCTCCACCTGTAAATACAATTATGGAGGGGATTATAAATTTATACCTTATGGAATACAGCAGTTACTATCATATCCCCTCCATTTATTTCTGCAAATATATCCCCATCCATTTTATACATTAACTGCCTGCATATATACATTCCAAGCCCGCTCCCTTTATTGCTGCCCGCATTAGACCCCCGCCAGAAACTGTCAAATATATGCGGCATTTCTGTTTCTGGCAATGTATTACCACTATTTTTAACAGCAACAAGCATGCAGCCTTCTTCTTCATAAATATTTATACTTATACGCTTCCCATCACCATATTTTATGGCATTCTCTATTATATTCTGCAAAACTTCCTCTGCCCTTGAAACATCACAATATACCAGACAGTCCGTATATTTATCTATAGTAAAACTTATATTAGCAAGTTTTAATTTCTCACTATAATACCCCTCTATTTTATTAATAAATTCCGAAAGAAAAATCTCCCCTGTATTTACATCAAGGCTTAAATACTCTTCACTTGAAGCCCTGGCAATCTGTGAAACAAACTTCTCTATTTCATCTGCTTTTTTATTAATCTTTTCTGCAATTTCGATTTGTCTGCCAGTATCATTGTAAAGATTCGTGGTAACTGCCTTGGAATATAGTTTTATTGCCGATAAAGGCGTTTTTATATCATGTGAAATTGAAAGCAGCAATGTATTTTTATCCTTTTGCAACTTTAACTCCCGCTGTTTTTGCTGTTCCATATTTTCACGCAGCAGTTCCACACCCCACAAAAACCTGCCAAAATACCGGTTCTTGCTCTCTTTGACAGGAACTACAAGATTTCCCCTTGAAAGCTCATATGGCACATCCACAAACCTGCTGAATGGCAGAAGTATTTTCTGGCGCACAAAGACAAAAACAGTTATAAGAAACAATGCCATTATAGCAATTATTATATCTGCCCTTACCAATATCCCGATATTGCCAGCACTCTTATTTATATAATCAAACCGGTAAAGTACACCATTTATTTCACAAATATAATAATCACTGTTTACATCATAAAACTGGCTGCTGCCATTATATTCCTGTATATTTGTGACATACTGGTAACCGGATAAATTTATATTACCAATGCCATTTTTCCTTATTCCAGATATAAGGCGTCTAATCTCTACACGGTACTGCCTGCCACTATATGGGTCATTATAATATACTGTAGTAATATTAAAAGCGGCAGTTATTATAATAACTATTATAATTATAATTATAAAAATCCTGTCAAATGCTTTCATATAAATTTATACCCCATGCCCCATATAGTAATTATTTTCTCTGGCCTTGCAGGATTGTCCTCTATTTTCTGCCGCAGCCACTTTATATGTACAGTTAATGTCTGCGGTTCTGAATAACTGCCACTGCCCCATATCTGGTTAAAAATATATTCCTTGCCCAGTGCCCTGCCCCTGTTTTCCATAAGCAGGCATAATAAATCAAATTCTTTGGCAGACAATGCAAGCAGCATACCATCTTTTTCAACAGTATGGCTTGTTTTATCCAGGCATATATTCCCGCATGTAATCCTGCTGTCTGCATACCTGCGTTTAAATATACCACTTATTTTAGCAAGCAGTATATCAATATCATAAGGCTTGCTAATATAATCATCTGCCCCAAAGTTTAAACCATCAAGTTCTGACTGTTTATCATTCTTTGCGCTAATTATTATAACAGGTGTATTGCCATCTTCACGGATTTTGCTGCATACTGCAAGGCCATCCATCCCAGGGAGCATAATATCAAGCAATACAAGCTTTGCGCCCTCCTCTTTATATATGGCCAGTGCCTTTTCCCCATTTTCTGCAATACACACAGAATAATCCTGTGCACATAAAAAGTCAGAAAGAAGTCCTGCTAATTCTTTATTATCTTCAACAATTAATATATCTGCCATAATTATGCCTGCTCACAGATTACCAGCCCATTTCCATAAGCCAGTTACTAACCTGCCTTTCCCTTTCCCGGAGTTTCGTACTGCCATTATATCTGCCAAGATTATATTCCCCTTCAATATTGCCATCAGCTATATAAAGCAGCCTTGTACATCTTGCCGCAACTCTTACATCATGTGTAACAAGCATTATTGTTGTGCCTTCATTATTAATGCGTACCAGTTCCTCCATAACCTCACCTGATGCCGTCCTGTCAAGTGCCCCCGTTGGCTCATCAGCAAAAACAATATCTGGTTTATTAATTATGCCGCGGCATATACATGCACGCTGTAGCTGCCCTCCTGAAACCTCATTAATATCATTATCTGCAATATCACTAATGCCAAGTTTGCGCATCAAATCTCTGCCACGCTCTGCCGTTTCACTATGTTTTTCCTTTATCTTATGTGACTGGCATGCAGGAAGTATAATATTGTCAAGTATAGAAAGGTTTTTCATCATATACATCTGCTGGAATATAAATCCCATCCTGTCAAGGCGTAATTTTGCAAGCTGGTTTTCATCCATTCCTGAAATATCATTTCCACAGAATTTTACTTCACCTGCAGTAATATTATCCATTCCTGAAACAGAATACAGAAGTGTAGATTTACCAGAGCCAGAAGCCCCCATAATTGCTGTCATATCCCCTGTATTTATAGAAAAATTAACATTCTTAAGTACATTATTCTGCCGTTTATTTATAACATAAGTTTTACACAAATTCCTTACTTCTAATATTGTATCCATAAAAATCCTCCATACCGCCTCTGGCGGTCCAAATTATAATACCTTCACATTAGTAAACAGCTTCTCTGCTGCTTTGCTTATTCTATATTTGATGCCTGTGAAACCTGTATTTTCCTTACTCCCTGTGATGATATAAATGCAGCAAATGAAGTTACAGCAAAAATTGCAAGCGGATATAATAAATACACCTCTAAAGCATTTACATTAAACTCTATACTGTATGCACCCATCATACGGAAAATTGGCGTTATAAGCAATTGCGAAAACGGAGTTGAAAGCAAAATTCCCAAAACAAAAGAAATAAAAAGTATTATTAAAATTCTCAATGTCTGCCAGCAGGCAAGCTGTATATTTTTAAACCCAATTGCTTTAAGAACCGCAATCCCTCCTTTTTCTTTTGTTATAAAACTCTTTGCCATAAGCACTGTAACAAGTATATTAATACAAAAAACAATTCCCAGTATGAAATTTTTAACATTCCCTATTTGTTCTGCAACATTTCCTGTCATAGAAGCTATATATCCGCCAGCATCATAAACTTTGTCATCTGGATAAAGTGTTTCCAGCAATTTCATTCTATCTGCCAGTAAATTGCTGCCAGGCTTATCATTATATCTTACCTGTATGCCAAGTACACCTGCTGGTGTTTCACTGCCAGTATCTTCATTATGGTAAATACGTATGCTCTGCCCCGTATTTTGCATTGACTGGAAAACTGCTGTAACAATATATGTCTTTGTAATATTGCCAATATTAACCTCTGCATCATCACCAATACCTGCACCTGTTTCTTTGGCAACAACATTAGAAATTGCAATCTCCCCTGGATTTGCAGGTGGTGTCCCTTCTATATATGCATACATGCCATCATCTATATCTCCATTACCCTGCCCTGCCATTACTTCCATTTTTCTGCCATTATATAAAATACCTGCTTTAAAAACAATTTCCTGGAATACCATTGCATCAATATTATTTTTATTAAGTTCTTTCTTAAGGCTGTCTATATTTTCCTTAACACTTTCTATGCCAAAATTATCTTTCTGTGAAAACAGTTCCTGTGAAATAACATGGTCACACTTTGCCATTCCAAACAATTCTATAATACTATCTGAACTAAATGTATTTATAGTATTAACTGGAACAATTACCAAAAGTATGCCTAATGTAAAAACCACAGCCATTGAAACATATCTTCCCGGCTTGCTTAAAATATCATTTAATGCCATAAAAAAAACAGGTGCAAGCCTTGATTTCCAAAGATTAATAAAGCCCTTTTTTGCATAGCGTTCCCCTGTGCCTCCATTTCTGATAGCTGAAACAGGGGAAATTTTATTTATATTCCTTGTACAGAAATAACAAAATAATACTACAATAAACACTGTACTAACTGCAAGCAGTAAATTAAGCATATAATTTACATTACCAGAAACTATAATATTTTTAGAAATATTTTGTAAAAGAATATTTCCAAATGGAATACTAAGAATAAACCCTGCCGTTGCACCAATAACAGAAATTGCAAAATATTTTACAAGATATAAAAGCCTTATACCTCCATTCCTGATTCCGATAGCTTTCATAACACCTATCTCCCGGAACTCCTCACTCATAGTAAAATTAATTGTAAAACGCAGCATTACCATTGATATAAGAATAATACATATGCTGACAAGCAGAACTGCTGCAGCAGAAATCACATCAAGAATATACATTAATTTAATTCCATCATAATCTATCCTTACCATAGAACTAAAACCAGCCTTTGAAATTTTTGTATTATAACCTTCATCATCCGTATACACACTACATTCCCACAACAAGCCAGAACTCCCAGATTTTAAATAATCATAATCTTTCTGGCTTACAAGAATTTTTGCCAGCCCCGACATAGCAGGAGAGTATATTGCATTTTTAGCATAATCTTTAAGTGTAAAATCTCTTGTTTTCCCATTGGCTGTTATCTGTACATTACAACCCGTTTTAAAATTATTCTTTTCAGAATAAAACATACTTGATGTAATATATATCTCCCCTTCATTAACCGTTGTAATTTCATTATCCCTGCTGTCAAAAACCTTTAATGGGTTTTCCAGAGTTTCAATACAAATAATATTTGAGAAATCAAGTTTTTTTCCATCAACCTTAATATCATCTACACTTACAGAAATCATTTCATGAAACTGGAAATCATAATTATTAGAATTAGCAAAATCCCTGTATTTATCCCTGTTATCTGTATCATTAAATATAAGACCCCGGGAAGGTACTCCTGCCATTTCAAAATAATTATCCAGTGCCGAAAAAATTGTAACCATATTACTTGCACCGCTTGCTATAAACATAGCAGCGAGCAATACAAACAGCAGCAAGATAATATTCATAGTTTTCTTGCGTTTTAAATCTTTCTTAAGTATGTGCCAGTACATTTTCAAGCTCCTTTCTTAATTTGTGGCTTAATTATAACAAGGAAATTATTAAGTAATCCTTAAATAATAAAAATATTTTAAAAACAAAGGGCAGGAATATCTATAATAAATTATAAATATTTCTGCCCATCACCTTGACTTCCAGCTCTTTATGTATTTATTATAACTGGCTTTTATAAATACTTAATGGTGGTTAACCTTCCAAATTTCCGCTTGTTTTCCCAATTATTAATTAATTCCTGCTATTTAATTTTTCTGTTATATGTTCCTCTATTATTTTCCTTATTTCCTGGAACTGCAATTTTGTATTCTGGTTGTCCGTCTTAAAATCCATCAGCCTGTCCAGATATCCCTGTTCCTTTGCAATATAAAAACTTTCAGGAAATACCAGTTCAAATGCAAGTGCAATATATGCAGCAATATAATCAGCAGGTGTTTTTTTCAAACTTCTTAATACAGAGTGTTTTTCCCTTAAAGCCTGCATAACATCACCAGTAACCACTGTCTTTGAAATTTCTTCTCTATCCACATTATGTATATTTTCTAAAGGCGTATCACTTACCACCTTAAAAATATCCAGCTTATCCGCATCACGTATTATATTACAGAATAAAACTTCCCTCTCATCCAGACCACCTTCAATTCTGTATGCACTATGGTTATATATAGCTTTTTTAATAATATTAATACTTCCATCCAGACCTTTGCCATCTGTACTGCCAAAATAATCTGCAAGCATTCCTCTGTCAAACAACAGTTCTACTGCATAATGTGCATGGTCAACTGAATCTGCATCCGAAAATGTACCATACCGCTTCACCTGGTCAAAACGCCCAATATCATGCAGCATACCAATAACCCATGCCAGGTTAATATCATTCTCTTCCATACAAAGGCTTCTTGCTATTCTGTTACATAACCCTGCGACACGGTAAGTATGTTCCACCTTTAAACGGATTTTTTCATCACTAATATCATATGCATTTGTATAGTCTGCAAATTTATCCATTATTTTCTTTCTATCTATAATAAGTATGCCCATAATTATCCCCCAGTATAATTAATTACCAAAAATGCCATAGCATTTATGGTAATTAATACCAGTTATATACTATGGCATTTTTTTGACGAAAAGCATGTCAAAAATCTTCGCATTTTTATGGAAGGCTGAACTATTACTAAATATCTGCTATTAATATATATATATGACATTAAATCTGTAATATCTGTAATAATTGAAGCTAGTCCAGATAATTACTTTGAAGGAATCATTCTTGCAATCCTTCCTGCAAATTCATTAAAGTTCTGTGTCTGCAGTATAACCCTGCCTGGACCTGTAAGCTTTGTAAGGAAAAGCCCCTCACCGCCAAGGAAAATATTTTTAAGCCCTTTTACAGTTTCTATCTCATATGTAACACTTTTATCAAAACCTACTACATTACCAGTATCAACTTTAATAACCTCACCTGGCTGAAGGTCTTTTATAACCTTATCACCATCTATTTCAAGAAATACCATGCCATTTCCTGTAATATCCTGGAGAATAAAACCTTCACCGCCAAAAAATCCAGCTGAAAACTTTTTAGTAAATGTGATATTCAGATTAACACCTGGCTCTGCACAGAGAAATGCACCTTTCTGGCAGATAAGCCCACCTGTCTCACCTATATTTACAGGAAAGATTTCTCCTGCTACAGTTGATGCAAATGCAATAGATGCCCCTGGCCTTGTTGCTGTATAATTTGCCATAAATAATGATTCACCTGCAAACATCCTTCCTACGCCTTTAAGGAAACCTCCATTGGTATTTGTATTCATTTCAATACCATCAGACATCCACGCCATCCCTCCTGACTGGGTGTACATAGACTCTCCTGCTGCATCAAAAACAACCTCCACCGCTGGCATAGTACTTCCAACAATCCTGTATTTCATTTTTCCTCCCTTTCTATGCATAAACGCATACATGTTTAATAACTTTTATATAACTAAAACATATGTTGCAATCGTAATTATACCATAAAACACTGCTTATTAAAAGGAATTTTTATTAACTTCTCACGTCCGTTTCATAAAAATTCCCATGCCGCGCTTTGCACGGCACAAATAGTAATGAAAAATGCTGTTTTTGCATTTTTCTTGTGTGAAATTGTAATGATTGTTAGACAGCGTTTTTTGCTG
>JAAWKM010000148.1 GCA_022797375.1 Lachnospiraceae bacterium | reverse complement strand
AATGCTGTTTTTGCATTTTTCTTGTGTGAAATTGTAATGATTGTTAGACAGCGTTTTTTGCTGTCTTAGAATCATTTTTCACACTAATCTCCCATGCCGTGCTTTGCACGGCACAAATAGTAATGAAACTGGAAATTCTATGAAACGGATGTGTATTGTGCGTCTTTAGCAGGACTTAAATATATGCCATAATACGGTTTTTCATATATATGGTTAAAGCACTTAAAGTTTTGAAAGCCACATTGACGTTATAATTATAAAATTGTATAATGATAAAAAGATAATGAACTTTTAGGGAACATTTAGGAGGGTAACCATTGAGTGCAGAGCTTAAATTAAATAGCGTCAACCAGATTATTAAAGGTACAGAGATATATACCAGAGGTACTGCAGTTACCTCTATGTGCCTGGTTGTCAAAGGAAGGATACGTATAACTACAGAGGGAGTAAATGTTGTTGCAGGCTCAGGTAATTTCCTTGGGCTTTGTGACCTGTCAGCGGGGGAATACAGGGTTACATATACTGCTGACAGCGATACAGTAATATATGCATTTCCTGCAATGGGTTTTAACCAGGCAGTAAGGGCACTTATTAAAGTGAATAAGGATTATGCGGCGCTTATATATTCGACTTTGGGCAAATATATACGTGAACTGTCCAGAATATATGATGATATGGGAAGCACAGCAGCAAAGGTTTATGAGTTTATAAAGTATGCAGATGAAAATTATAAAGATATTGCCAGCAAGGCAGGAACAAGCCTTAAAAAGACAGATATAACAGAAGGTTTAAGACCTTATGAAAGCAGGGAAATCTATGGGGTTGATGCTGATAAGGTGTTATATTACAAAGCATGCTGTAATATCCCGCCAGAAGTCCAGAAGGCTTTTGTAAATGTAAACCCTGTAATACCAGTTTACCATATTGTAGATGAAGTTGCTATTATTAATACTTTAATATCACAATGTATATCAGATGCAGCATATATAAGGGAGCTTGCAGGCTTTCTTATTAAGAATGAAGACAGTCTGTTCAAATCTGTGTTTGAACTTGCAAAGACAATGAAGAAAAAGGGTATTGTAATAAAAGAGGCAGTTTCACTTTTTGATGGTATTATTGATAATATAAACCTGCTTGAAAACCTTTTATATGATAAGGCTTGTATTGACCTTGAAGTTGACCATGAATATATGGAAGAAGCATATTTTACACTTATAAGCAGCAACAATAAGAAAGCAGATGAAGACAACACAGAGGAAGAAGCAGAAGAGGAAACAGCAGATGTAAGTGTATTGAATGGTGCGCTTGGGATTATATTGGAGTATTCTGGCGTGGATGATGAAATGGCAGGCCAGTTCAGGGAGTTTATGGAACAGTTTGCACAGCTTAAGGATAAAATGGCAACTGATGACGCTGCAAGAAAGATAAGGCAGGGAATTTTAAAGAACTATTACAATATATACCGGGGTGTATTTTTAAGGGATTATGAGTCAGAAGAGGAGACCCCGCTTATTATTGACCTGTTCCTTAAATATGGTTTTTTAAGCGAAAAGGTTGTTTCATACAGTATTATGGAGGAACTGCTTACACTTGGTAAAAGTGAGCCAGAGAATGCAAAATGTTCAATCTATAATATGAAAGAATGGCTTACAGAGATTTACGAAGGAAGAAGAGAGCCGTCCAAAAGTGAATTTGATATGGACTATACTGAGAACTTGCGTGATATGCGTAAAACAGGGCGTATTACAGTGGAGGAGGAACAGAAGCTTGCAAAGGACAATGTGGCAAAGTTTGACTATGAAGTCCAGAATATGTTTAAGACAAACCACCGTCTAATATACGGACAGGTTTCGGTTTTTGTACCATTTTTATTTACTGAAGGCTGTCCAGGTTCAATTAAGAGGTGCTATCTTTCAGCAGAAAAGATAAATGAGTCTGTAAATAAGCTTCTTGAAATTGATTTTTCTGTATTTTACAGGGAGGGTCTTTGCAATGACCAGGTATTAGGCAATAAAAAAGAATACATAATGGAAGAGGTGTTCCCGGATTTTATAGTATTCCCTACATTTGGAAGCAATGCTATAATGTGGCAGGAACTTAGTGGCAGGATGAGAAATTCAAAAGGACGTTTCCTTATACCAGCATTCCTTGATACAGATATAGACTCTGTAATGATAAAGCTGTTTGGCCGTTTCAGATGGGAACTTTGCAGGACAATGCAGGGTGCTATGTGGAATAATATCCAGATAAAGTCACTTACAAGTGAATACAGTGATTTTGTACAGTTTTACCGTAAGAACAGGGAACTTTCAGATGAGAAGAAAGACAAGCTGAAATTGCAGATACAGAAGTGCAGGAATAACACAAGAGAAGTATTTGTAATTGATTATGAGAACTGGATTAAACTTGAGTCTAAGGGAGGTCTTTGCCTTAGCAAGCCAGTAAGGGAAATTCTTGCAACATACTGCCCGTTCTCCAAGGATATACGTGAGAAAGCCTCAGAACAGCCTCTGTTCCGTGATGCTATGGCACGTTTTGTACGTGAACGTGGCAAGAAATTAAAGGAATATGACTTAAAGTTCAGGGTATGGCAGAAAGACAAGGTAGAAGTGCCACAACAGATAATAGATACAAGGGACTTTTACCTTCAGAGATAGTAACATAGCAGTGTAAAACCCATATTTGATTTGTATGGCGGCAGGATTTAACTCCAGCCGCCATCAAGTTTTATTACCTGGCCTGTCAGGTAGCCGCTGCTTTCTGCAAGCTGGCAGGCAAGCCATGCTACTTCACCAGGTGTACCAAGGCGGCAGGCAGGTATTTCGTCTTTTATTGTTTCTATTTCTTCTTCACTAAACGAATGGTTCATTTCCGTATCTATAATACCACATGCTATAGCATTAACCTGTATATTGCTTGGTGCAAGCTCTTTGGCAAGTGCCTTTGTAAGTGCATTGACTCCACCTTTCGTTGCAGAATATGCCACTTCTGCTGAAGCGCCAGTACAGCCCCATATAGATGAAATATTTATTATCTTGCCTGATTTGCGTTTAAGCATCATAGGAATTACAAGTTTACTGCAATTAAATACAGAGGTCAGATTTACACGTAATATATAATCCCATTCTTCAGGTGCCATATCCTGCAGCAAGCCAATATAAGATATGCCAGCGTTGTTGATTAGTACATCAGGAAGTCCCAGGCATTGTTCTATGGATTTAAAAAAGCTGGAAGCATTTTCATATATACTTATATCACCAGTATGTTTTAAACATTTAATATTATACTTCCGGGTTTCCTTTTCCAGCTTATCAAGCAGGCAGGAATTTTTATGGCAGTTTACGGCGATATTATATCCCGTTTCTGCCAGTTTAAGGGCACAGGCGTACCCTATGCCACGGGATGCTCCAGTAATTACAGCAGTTTTCATATTAATCCCCATTTCATATATTTATTATTCCAAGTATATCATATATTACAAAATAATGGATATAATACTCTTTAAATTGTTAATGATTTCTTACAACTTTTTTGCAGACTTTACATAACAGGCTTTCTTTGCTATAATAAAAATCATGTTTTTATTAGAACAACTGTATAAACTGGTATAGAAAGGTACAACTATGAAAAAAAATAATGTAGTAAAGGTATTTTTTATTAGTCTTCTAAAATCTATTTTGTTTATAATAATATTACTGGTAACAGGATTTGCAAGTTATAAGATATCATATACAATTCTTTCAGACAATGGTGGCAATATAGGGACATCAAAAGGCGATATTGCTGATATTATAGAGGATGCCCAGACAGATGAGGTGTCAAGAAACCTTATATATGTGTATAATGGTGACAGGATTACAAACCTTATGCTGGAAATCTGCAACACCAAAACTAATAACATGGATTATGTTACCATTCCTGTAAGGACAGAATATACTATACCTACTACAATGTACCAGAAGTTATGTACTGTAAACCAGGAAATACCACAGATTATCCGTATTGGAAGGATTAAAACATATTTTGCTAATAGTGATGATGCCTTTGGGTATGGGGAACTGATTATTGAGAAAATGCTTGGCATTAAGATAAGTTATTATACTGTTCTTGACCAGGAAACTTATAACAGCCATTATACCAGGAAAAGGGTGCGTGTCAGGTTTAAGCCTGGCCAGGATACAATAACAGCCACGCCCGGGCCAGATGGTATTGTGCCACAAGTACAGTATATCAGGGTACCACAGAGGATTTCAGTTGCAAGCAATACGTATGTTAACCAGTTGAAAGATATTAGTGGTGACCAGGAAAAGATAGCAGAATATATTAAGGAACAGTACGAGAGAGTTGAGTCAAACCTTACTGTTTATAATAAAATTGGCTATATAGAATGTTATGAGAAGATGAATGTTGACTATTTCCATTACTGGGGCGTTCCTGGCACATATAATGGAAAGATATTTTCAGTAGATACAAAAGCAGCAAAATCATTTTTAAATAAGCTGGCAGATAATACAACAGCTTATACAGAACCACAAGAAAGTTCTGCTGTTACAAAGAACGGGAACAAAGCTAAGAATAAAAACAGCAAGACAAAGAGTTCTAAGGGCTTAAATATAATTGTGCTGAATGGAAGCAGGATAAACGGGCTTGCATCAGCTACACAGACAAAATTAAATGCTGATGGTTTTTCTGTAAACCAGATAGGTGATTATACAGATGAAACACTTACACATACAAGGATTATTGTAAAGGAAGATGGTATTGGCAATGACCTTGCAGGCTATTTTACAGACCCTGAAATAGTAACAGGGGATGTGCAGGAAGGGTTTGATATTGAAATTATTCTTGGAACGGCAGATGCCAATTAGAAAGGCATGGTTATTTTATGCAGGCTTCAGTAAAAATTATGGATTTTGATGTTGACATGCTTACTAATGACATCTTTACTGGGATAATAAATGAATACCTGTCAGATGACCATCTGAATGTTATATTTTTTGCATCTGCAGAATTGCTTGACAGGGCGTCTAGGGATGATGCTTACCGTGAAATTATAGAACAGGCCGATTTGTTTCTTCCAGGAGAAGAAGCACTTCTGGCAACACACCATGTAGATGTGCTTGAGGCAGGTGGCATGGTAACCAGTTTTAAAAGTTTTGGGCTTGTGCTGGAGAATCTCCAGAAACAGGACAGGACTATATATATTATGGCAAAAAGTGAAGAAGAGGCTTTGGAGTTAAGGGATTACTGCAAAAGAGTGCAGCCTGGATTAAGGGTTGTGGATTTTTGTGTTTATGGAAGTAGTCTTGATGATGAAGCGGTTATTAATGATATTAACAGCTGTCTTCCTGACATGCTTGTAGTAGATTTGCCACCAGGTATACAGGAAAGCTGGATTATTGGGCATGCATCACAGCTTAATGCAAAAATATGTGTGGCAACCGGAGGGGTTTCAGGACTTGTGCTTGCGGCTGAAAAGGTAGTGCCTCTGTGGATAAACAAGCTTCATCTTACATGGCTTTATGAAAAAATTGTCAGGCAGCAGTCTGTTAAAAAAAGCTTCAGGGCGCGTATATTCCGTAAGAAAATTGTACAATATAATAACCAGAGTGAAGAACCGGGAAACAATAATGATAATGGGGATTAAAGCTCCATTGTCATTTTTTGTTTTATATGGGAATATGCCATAAAATCATAGCATTACAGGGGATGCCTGTTTTGCTGGAATGGGGTAAGATATGGGAAGGTATAAAATCTTATTAAAGGAACTCCTTTGTCTTGCTGCTGGGACTACTTTAATGGCAGCAGCAGTAAACTGGATATATGAACCACTTGATATGGTTACAGGGGGGCTGTCAGGGCTTTCAATAGTAATTAAATCATTATCTTACAGACTGGCTGGCATTGCATTTCCGGTCTGGGTCACTAATTTTTTATTAAATATACCTATATTTATATGGGGCATTTTTATAAAAGGCAGGGAATTTATTGCCAAGACACTATTTGCCAATACAGTTTTCTCACTGGCTATGTATATAATGCCAGTTGTAGACCCTGGGAGGCATGATTACCTGCTTGCGGCAGTTGTGGGAGGTGTACTTACAGGGCTTGGCCTGGGGCTTGTATTTTCCACTGGTTATTCTACAGGAGGAACAGACCTTTTAAGTTCGATAATATGCAGGTATCTTCCTTATTACTCTGTATCAACAGTTTTATTTATAGTAGATTCACTGGTAATAATTACAGGTGCTGTTGTGTTTGGGTTATATATATCATTTTATGCAGTTATAGCAGTTTTTGTGGCATCAAGTGTAATGGATTATATACTTTCAGGAGGAAAGGCATGTAAACAAGTGCTTGTGATTTCGCCTGAATATGAAGAGATAAGCAGAAGGGTTTTTGCAGAAATGGAAAGAGGGGCAACACTTATTGAAGCTAAAGGAATGTATTCAAATAGCAGCCGCCCTATGTTGCTCTGTGTTGTGGCGAAGAAAGAAATTGCAAAATTGACAGGGCTTGTTAAGAATGTAGATAAGAATGCATTTGTAATAATTTCTGAGATAAGGGAAGTATTTGGTGAAGGTTTTGGACAAAACAAACAGTAAAAACGTAAAATTTTTGTAAAATTTGATGTATTTAGAGGTTAAAAATTTAATTTTATACGCATTGCACAAAAACTAAAAAATTTCTTTGGATATTTGGTCTATGGTAAAAAAGAGCTTGTTAGTGTATTATAGTTGATAGATTAAGAAAGCGTATATTTGATACGGCACAATTATATTTGACAAATTAGGAGGAAATTCATAATGGCAAGTTTATCTTTAAAGAACATTAATAAAACATATCCAAATGGTTTTGTTGCGGTTAAAAATTTTAACCTTGAAATTGCAGATAAGGAGTTTATTATCTTTGTAGGTCCTTCAGGTTGTGGTAAGTCTACAACACTCCGTATGGTTGCTGGTCTTGAAGAAATTTCAGCAGGCGAGTTATGGATTGGCAATACACTTGTTAATGATGTTGAGCCAAAGGACAGGGATATCGCGATGGTATTCCAGAACTACGCATTATATCCTCATATGTCAGTTTATGATAATATGGCATTCGGACTTAAGTTAAGAAAAACTCCAAAGGAGAAAATTGATAAGTTAGTTCATGAAGCAGCTAAAATTCTTGATATCGAACATCTTTTAGACCGCAAGCCAAAAGCTTTATCAGGTGGACAGAGACAGCGTGTTGCCATGGGACGTGCAATCGTGCGTAACCCTAAGGTATTCCTTATGGATGAGCCTTTATCCAACCTTGATGCAAAGCTCCGTGTGCAGATGCGTATAGAAATTTCTAAAATCCACCAGAGACTTGAAGCTACAATTATATATGTAACACATGACCAGACAGAGGCGCTTACACTTGGTACACGTATCGTTGTTATGAAGGATGGTATTATGCAGCAGGTTGCTTCTCCTATTGACCTTTATACAAAGCCATGTAACGTATTCGTTGCTGGATTTATTGGTTCACCTCAGATGAACTTTGTAAACTGCAAAGCTGTTAAAGACGGTTCAGATGTTAAGCTTGAATTTGGTTCATATTCTGTTAAAATTCCGGAAGGAAAGGCAGAGAAAGTAATAGAAGGCGGATATATCGGCAAGGATGTTATTATGGGTATACGTCCAGAAGATATTAAGGACGAAGAAATTTACATTAATTCAGGAACAGATAACGTGCTTGATGCTACAGTTAAGGTTTATGAAATGCTTGGTGCTGAAGTATTCTTATACTTCACAGTAGAAGGATTTGATATTACAGTCCGTGTAAACCCACGTACTACTGCACGTCCTGGTGATACAATTAAGATTGCGCTTGATGTAAGTAAAATCCATGTATTCGACAAAGAGACAGAAAAGGTTATTACTAACTAATAAAGATATATTACAGAACATATACCTGGCAAGTGCTGTACTTTTATGTACAGCACTTGTTTTTGTATAAAAATGATGTTACTTATAGCATGAATAAAATATCATTCAATAAAGGAATTATCTGTTTTTGCGAAAATTTGTTGCAGTATATTTAGTGTGGGGTATTTCCTGGTATCGTCTCCCATACCCTTAAAAACATAATTGAATGGAACTTCCGGTTTATCCATTGTAAATATTTCACATTGTTCCATTTCAATAAAGCCGGACAGCATATTTTTAATTTTGTTAACCAGTTCTTCGTTGCATTCATCAAAATTAGTTTCGCAATATGCATAATTTTGATATTTTTTATACTGTTCCTGTGCGCAGGAACTACTCAGGATGAGACAGCAGTCGCTATCTAAACAGGTATGATAATCTTTAGGCAAAGAATAAACGGATAATGCCCTGACTGGCTCACCATTTGCTATAACTGCTTTGATTTTTCCTTCACTGCGTTTAAGGGTCCTTAATTGTTCTGGAAAGGAAGTACCTGTAATATCTGCATGGGTTGGCGTATGCCCAGTTATATAGATTAATTCTTTGGATTTGTCTAACCATTCTTCCCAAAAACCATTTCTGTAGCTGCATATCCCATAGATTACAATTCCTAATTTTTTAACAGACATTTTATTTTCACCTCTTTTGTTGTTACTATTCACAGCCACTCCACATGACAATCCACAGACCGCTGCAAAAACAGCAGCTAACAGCCACAAAAACAGTGTCTGTTGTCTGAGGCTTTGTGGAGTGACAGCTTTCGCAGTCCAGTAA
>JAAWKM010000147.1 GCA_022797375.1 Lachnospiraceae bacterium | reverse complement strand
CATTACAATTTCACACAAGAAAAATGCAAAAACAGCATTTTTCATTACTATTTGTGCCGTGCAAAGCACGGCATGGGGATTTTTATGAAACGGACGTGATGAAAAGAACAAAATAAAGACGGATGCATTTCCGTGCATCCGCCTTTGGAGAAGGTATTTTTGTTACTTATGGGGTGTAGCAAAAACTATATAATGTATTGGGGTTTACAGTTATTAGTATAGCAACCTCCCTGGTTTCAGTGTGCACAAACTTGCATAAAAAATTTTTTTTATTTTGTGCACTTTCACTATTACATAATTTTATTCATTGTCACTATCACCAGAAATTTCCACACTTTCTTCACTATGGCTTTCCAAAGCCTCTTTCTCTGCTTTATCTTCTATTACATGTGGTGCAAAGAGTGATTCAAACTCAAACCTGTCAATCCTTTCTTTCTCAAGAAGAAGTTTTGCACATTTGTGGAGAATTTCCATATGCTCTTCTAATATATTTTTTGCCTTTACATAGCACTCGTCCATAATGCGCTTTACTTCATGGTCTATTTTCTTAGCAACATCTTCACTATATCCCCTGCTTGTATGCCCAAAATCACGCCCTATAAAGACCTCATCTTCATCAGCATAGTTTATCATGCCTACGTTTTCAGAAAATCCATATTTAGTCACCATTGCTTTGGCTGTATTTGTCGCCTGCTTAATATCCTGTGAAGCCCCTGTTGTTATATCATCAAATATTATGGATTCGGCAATACGTCCGCCAAGGCTTACTATAATATCCTGGAGCATCTTGCCCTTTGTCATAAACATCTCATCACGCTCTGGCAGAGGCATTGTATAACCTGCTGCCCCTGAACCTGTAGGAATAATTGATACCATATGGACAGGCCCTACATCTGGAAGCAGATGGAAAAGTATTGCATGGCCAGCTTCGTGGTATGCAGTAATTTTCTTATCTTTTTCAGATATAATCTTGCTCTTCTTCTCTTTGCCAATGCCTACTTTAATAAATGACTTGCTTATATCTTCCTGTTCTATAAATTTACGCCCGTTCCTCGCGCATACAATTGCTGCCTCATTTAAAAGGTTTTCAAGGTCTGCACCTGTAAATCCAACTGTAGTCTGTGCAATAGCCTTAAGGTCTACATCATCCCCCAGCGGCTTTCCTTTGGCGTGGACATCAAGTATCTCCTCACGGCCTTTTACATCAGGGCGGCCTACTGTAACACGCCTGTCAAAACGGCCTGGACGCAATATTGCAGGGTCAAGTATATCTACACGGTTTGTAGCTGCCATGACAATAATACCCTCATTAATGCCAAAACCGTCCATTTCAACAAGCATCTGGTTCAATGTCTGCTCGCGTTCATCATGTCCGCCGCCAAGCCCTGAACCACGTTTACGTGCAACTGCATCAATTTCATCTATAAATACAATACATGGCGCACTTCTTTTTGCTTCTGCAAATAAATCCCTTACACGTGAAGCACCTACACCAACAAACATTTCCACAAAATCTGAACCAGACAAGCTGAAAAAAGGCACTCCCGCCTCACCAGCTACAGCCTTTGCAAGAAGAGTCTTACCTGTTCCTGGAGGTCCTACAAGTATTATGCCCTTAGGTATACGTGCCCCTACCCCTGTATATTTTCCAGGATTGGCAAGAAAATCAACAATTTCCTCCAGCTCCTCTTTTTCTTCTTTAAGGCCTGCCACATCACGGAATGTCTTGGCATGCTGGTCATTAGGGTCAATACGCTGTGCACGGCTCTTGCCAAAGTTCATCATTTTGGCATTGCTTCCGTTTGCACCTGCTGACTGCGCTGAAAGAAATGAAAAAAGGAAAAATATTACAATAATGCCAAGCCCATATGGAAGCAACGTAGTAATAATCCATGATGTTTTTTGTATATCATGTACTTTATACTTATTGGCAAACTCATTATCTTCATTTAGAATATTTTCAATTTCTTTTACATCAGACACATAAAAACTTATTTTAGTGCCTCCTGACAATACAACGCTTACTTCACCTGTAGGCGTTTCCTGGTTTGGAAGGATTTCCACAGAGTCAATCCTGCCATTGTCTAAATCCGACTTAAAAGTATTAATATTATATGAACTTGTAGAATTATTATCTAAAGCCCCTGAAACATACACTGCAAAAAATATTATTGCAAGTATTAAAATATAAAATCCTATTCCGGCTGTCTTCATCTGTTTCTTCATGTATAATCTCCTTCACTATTATTAGTCCTCTTTAAACTCCACTTCCCCAATATACGGAAGATTACGGTATTTCTGCGCATAATCAAGCCCATAACCAGCCACAAACTTATCAGGTATAACGAAACCTGTATATTCAGCTTCAATCTCCACTTTCCTTCTGTCAGGCTTATCTAATAATGTACACAACTTAAGGCTTGCAGGGTTTCTTGCAAGCAACATCTTCTTTGTAAGATTTAACGTTGAACCTGTATCTATTATATCTTCAATAATAATGCAGTTCTTACCATCAACCGGCTCATCAAGGTCTTTTTTCACTTCCAGCTTTCCTGAACTTTCTGTTCCACTGCCATAGCTTGAAACTGCCATAAAGTCCATTGTCACTGGTACTGTTATCCTTTTAGCAAGCTCACAGCAAAAGAAAACACTGCCTTTTAATACACATATAAGGTGTATTTCCTTACCTTCATAATCTTTATTTATCTGTGCTGCTATTTCTGATATCTTATCTGTTATCTGCTTTTCTGTAATCATCTCATGTATAACTGTATCCATTTTATTAATTCTCTCCTTCTGTGCACAGGGTTGCCCTTAAAACTTCCCTTGTCCTGCCTGTTACATAATAATATGCGCTGCACCTTCCCATAGAAGGTATCCACAGGATATGGCTTCCTTCTGCCAGTACCCATATCCTGGCGCGCTCACTGGCTGGTATTTTGCTGTCAATAAATACACGGCTGAGTTTTTTCTTAGAACCATCCATACGCAGCCAGATATAATCACCATTTTCTGGATATCTGAACTGTGGCATAAATTTTATTTTATCATAATCAAAGCATTTAGTACAGTAATTTTTTTCTATAATATGGGAAATATCATTCCTGTCCATCCTTTCAAATAAAATAATATGCTTTTCCCCATTAATATATTCAAGTTCTGTCTTTCCTGGCACACAAATATCTATAATATTATTGTTCCCAGGCTGTACCTGCACATCCTGCCCCTCCTTCATTATACATATTTTATCATAATTCCTGTACGCCACCATACCATATGGCAGACAGGCTTTTTTCCCTGTATCCTTGCAGACAAGGCTGGCAACCATCCCTATATGTTTTGAAGTTATATCCTTACACTGGCCTGCCACATATCCAGCCATACGCAGGAATATTTCCCTTTGCAGGACAATATCCTCTTTTCCAATTATACCCACATCAACCATACAAATACCATTATCTTCTTTAACAATCTCTTTATACAGCTTTTCTGCTTCCGTGTCAATATATGTATAAATATCCCTTAACTGCCCTGCAGTACCTGAGAGCCTTTCTGTAATGGCAGGCTGGATATTTTCCTCTATATATGGAATTATAACATTACGTATTATATTTCTTGAATATTTATTAACTGAATTAGTACAATCTATGCAATATCCCACATTTTCCATAAGAAGGGCATTCTCAATTTCACACCGCCTTATGCCAAGAAGAGGCCTTATAATATTGCCATTCTCTGGTTTCATCCCGCCAAGCCCCTTTATGCCGCTTCCCCTGAAAAGCTGGAACAGCACTGTTTCAGCCTGGTCATCCTTATGGTGTGCCACCGCAATTTTATCAAAACCCAGGCTGTTCCTTATACTCTCAAAACATTCATACCTGTAACGGCGTCCGGCCTCCTCTTCTGTAATCTTTAAATCCCTTGCAAGCCCGGGAATATCTTTGCAGAAAACCTCACACCTGTAACCAAGCCCCTGTACGAAATTCTTTGTAAACTCTTCATCACGCACTGCCTCCTCTCCCCTTATGCCATGATTGACATGCACAGCACAAAGTGAAAGGGAGTATTCCCTTGCAAGCCCTGCCAGAACCATAAACAGAAAAACGGAGTCAGCGCCTCCAGAAACCCCGGCAACAATTTTATCACCACAACTTATAAGGCCATGTTCAATAACAAATTCTTTAACCTTTAAATAAACTGTACTTCTCATAAAAGTTCCTCCTATTTCCCACGCTCCCATATACCTGCAACTATTACTGTCATATCATCTGGTGCTTTTCCCCCGCTCCTCCTTATCGCCTCATCAAGTATATGTTTTGCAATTTCCTGTGGATTTATAATTTCACACCGTTTTAAGTAACCAGATAAATCTTCCTCATCCTCCATAAAACAGTCTGCAACACCATCTGTCATCATTATAACATAATCACCGCCAGATATCCCGACTTTTCCCACATATGACTCAATTTCATGCACAATACCAACTGGCAGTGTCTGTCCCTCTATCATCATCACGCGTTTATTATGCCTTAAATATGTTGCAGATGCGCCATTTTTAAGAAAACAGCAGTTCCCTTTATAGAGGTTTAATATAACTATATCTGCTGTTGCATAACCTTCTTCTTCCTCTCTTGACATATAAAGCGAATTAATAAGCCTTATAGCAGAACTATGTGAAAACCCCGCTTCTGCCATCTGTTCCAGAAGTTCTATTAACGTTTTGCTTTCTTCCATAGCATCACTTCCGCT
Organism: Lachnospiraceae bacterium; assembly: GCA_022797375.1. Taxonomy (GTDB): domain Bacteria; phylum Bacillota; class Clostridia; order Lachnospirales; family Lachnospiraceae; genus Butyribacter. The sequence goes on along the minus strand of JAAWKM010000147.1, from coordinate 3,997 downwards.
ACCCATTCCATCTGACAGCGCAAGAAGCATTTCCCCGCCTGGAAGTTGTATACATGAAAATGTATCACCTGATATATCCTCGCCATCTTTTGGAATTCTTGCAACACCTGTAATTGCATAAAGCGGCGTATCTTCTACAAACACAAAATTAACCATTTCATTTACAAGCACTTTCCTGGACTCTGCTGAAGGGCATATTGTCTTGCCAAGAGCATGGGAAAGAACCCTTGCAACCTCTGCCGATGTTACAAGCCTTCCTTTGGATGTCTTTGCCTGAAGGCTTATTTCCAGCCTTCCATCCTGTTTTTCATAAGCAAATATATCTTCTGCCACTACTTTTTTCTTTTCCAGTTCCCCAATAATCTTTTCTTCTACTTCTAATGAAAAATCCTTTATTTCTGGCATATTTTCTGCAAAATGCCTGACCATTTCACTTACTTCTTTCATTTGCCCTGCAACAACGCGCCGGCTTTCTGCCATCCGGTTTCTAAAGCCCATAAGCGTCCTTGCCATATACAGGTTCTGGTTAGCTTCTGACAAGAACTTCTCTGGATATATGCACTCATCCAGAAATTCAGCTGGCATCTGTGCAGGAAGGATGCACCCCTGTTCCTGTGCTACAGCAAGAGTATTAAATATTCCAGGTTTGCAGACTGCAATCTGCCCCATGCAGTTATCCCTGTTCACACAGTTTCCGCACACCTTTTCAGACATTTCATTCATCATTTTACGCATATCATGGTTATTCATCCCATACTTATCTTCTGTCTGCTTCATTAACGCATTTGAAAGCTTGTTAAATGCATCAGAGAATTCCTCCAGGCGGCGCCGCATCATATCCTGTACCCCCTTTTTCTCACTGGGGGGATTTTCCCTGTTACGCCCAAGTTTTTTAAGAAATGATACAGGAACACATAAAAATGCAATTCCTGACAAAATTATTGCTTTCATGGTACCCTGCTCCATATTGCTGCCATCAAGCAGGTAATTCAGTGATATTGCTGATGCAAAAAATGATAACACCATTAACAGCCTTCCCTGCCCTTTCACAATACCAGCACAAATCCCAAGAAGTGCCATAATCCCTATTATTTCAGCGGGCCTGCCACATAAAAGGAATAATATTCCTGCTGCTGTACCTGCCACAGCTCCAGTTCCTGCTCCATAACAATACCCTGCCAGCAACAGTATAAAATAAACAATTATATCTGCAACAGAAATTCCTGATACTGCCACCTCAGGAAATCCCCAGACTGCCAGTGTACCAATAATTACAGTGCTTGCCATTTCCTCATTACCAAGTTCTCTATATTTTCTGGGATGCAGAAGAAAATGTATTCCATCATGGAATATCCTCGTACACGCAATTATCATTATGCTGCTTAATACAGCAAGCCATATATTATATACATTATATGGCAGTATCAAGAGCTGAAGTGTCCAAAGTGCGGCGGAAGCAAGTGCAGAAATAATTGCTGCATGTCCCATTTTAATATGTATCCCTCTTTTGCTTAACATATCTGAGGCAAGAGAGAGTGCAAACATTACCATTCCACCACAAATAGCTGTTTCCATGCTCATGCTGGTGCACGCCATGCCAAAAAAAACTGCAAGCGCAACCGGGAAAACCGCGCCACCTTCTGTAAACCCAGCCGCAAAATACGCAATTCCTACAGGGTTAAGCCCAAATATGCTTACACGCCCAAGTAAAAATCCTAAAATAACCTGTAAAAGCATCCTTTTGTGAATTTGTTTCATTGCATCCTCCATTCTGTCCACACGACATAAAAACTTTTCCATATTGTGCCTGTTTTGTTTTTTGCCAGCACAGTATAAAAAAGTTCTTTTGCGTATTTTGTCAAATCTGAGGCCCGGATAAAAAAAATATGCCGCTTTTTAAACGGCATATTAATCGTCATTATCAGGTTCAAATATAATCTCATCTTTATAAACAAGACCAAGCTTTTCCCTTGCAACTTCTTCCACATATTCATCTGTTTTTACATATTCTTCATATTCTTTAAGCTCCTCTGCCCTTTTATCTGCTTCTTTCTTTTCCTTTTTAAGACCTGCTATCTGCCTTGAATATTCTTTCTCCTGTATCTTTAGCCCAGAATATTTATATGCCATTGTAAAGCAAAGCACAAGGGCTAATATAATAATTCCAGTCACTGTAAACCGGCTTATTCTCTTTCTACGGCTAGTCCTTCTTCTTTTCCCGCCTCTGTATGCCATTAATGCCACCCGCCTTCCAAAATAATTTAATTTCTATTTTAGTTTATATAAATATACAACAGTTTTCCATTTTTTACAATCCAAAAAACAAACTTTATTTCTTTTTATGCTTGTTATCTTTATTCTGTTTATCATTCTTATTAGTTTTATTCTGTTTTCTTTTAATACGTTTTTTCTTAATCCAGCCTGTAATTGATGGCTTATGGCTGCCGAAAACTTTAACAAGTGCACCTCTTACAGGCCTGCTTATCCCCTTTTCGTACAGCCATGCCCCTGTAACAAGCATAAGTGCCCCATACCAGCGTATTTCCCCGTCATTATATATAAAAAATATACAATAAACAGGAACAGATACTGCAGCCCAGTATAAAATATCTTCAATCCACGTCAGGATTCCTGGATGCCAGAACATCCATCTTAAAAGCCGCAATATTTCATATCCAAAAACCAGGGCCATTCCACAACACAGTGTCACTATAAGGAAAGTAACCTGTCCATGAATAATTTCACTCACTGAAACATCCTCCCGAAAAATGAAGCTGCTTTTTTGGCCGGTTCTTCCTTATCAGAATATGCAAAACTGTCTATCCTTCCATCAACATCAACCTCACCTTTCTCGAGGGAAAGCCTGTTTACATGAAGCTCATCACCCCTGATAAGCAAAATCCCCTGCTCAGTTTCAAGATAGACTTCTTTTGCATCAAATGACAATACATCCCTTACCCCGGATAACACTGCTGTCCGCCTTGCATTAAGATAGACCTTATGTACCTGTTTGTTCTGCCTTTCTTCAGTTCTTCTGTCTTCCATAAAAAAACTCCCTTCATATTCCTATCACAGTATATGAAGGGAGCAAATAATTTATAACATTAAATTCCGGACGTGTTACAATACTTTATAAAGTTCCCTGGCTTCATCCTTTTTATAAGTTTCTTCCAGGCTTAAAACTTCAACTTTTACCTGCTTATCTCCAAAGCCGATTTCTATAATGTCTCCAATTTTAACATTAAGAGACGCTTTCGCTTTTTTGCCATTTACTGATATCCTGCCTGCATCACACGCCTCATTTGCAACGGGCCTTCTTTTAATAAGCCTTGAAACCTTAAGGTACTTGTCTAATCTCATAACCTGCTCCTTTTCTATGCAAAAGAGACTGCCTTAAGGCAGCCTCAGCAATTACCACAAACAAAAATTATTGGTTTACAGCATCCTTTAAAGCTTTGCCTGCCTTAAACTTAGGAGCTTTAGAAGCCTCTATCTGCATCTTCTCACCTGTTAATGGGTTTCTGCCTTCCCTTGCTGCTCTATCTGCAACTTCAAATGTTCCAAATCCTACTAACTGGATTTTCTCTCCTTTTTGCAGCTCTTCTGTTACAACATCAATAAAAGCCTTTAATGCCTTCTCTGAATCCTTCTTTGAAAGCTCTGTTTTCTCAGCGATAGCTGCTACTAATTCTGTCTTGTTCATGGATAAATCCTCCTCATAAATTAATTCCGTAAAACCTACATGTTATTTATACCCTCATTATAAGCATTTGTCAAGGATTTTCGCGAATAATCACGTTTTTTTGCCGTATTTATTAAACTTCACAAAAATATACCGCATTTTTAAGTGGAATACCACGGATATATACCTTGCCTCCTGCCAGCAAAGGCAAATATTGTTACTATTCACAGTCAATTAAATCCGAGGATTTTTGACACGTTTTTTTGTCAAAAATATGAGTTTTACAGTGCCATTTTGCACGTTTTTTGTGCAAAA
>JAAWKM010000146.1 GCA_022797375.1 Lachnospiraceae bacterium | reverse complement strand
TGAAAATGCACACATTTTGCAAAAAAAGATTTTGTTCCAAAATCATGCAAAATGGCGCCATAAAACTCGTATTTTTGGCACAAAACATGCCAAAAATCCCCGGATTTCATTGACTGTGAATAGTAACATCTTACTACAAATCCGTAAAACCTGCAATACTGCATAAAACCCCTGCCAGTGCCCCTGCTATTACATCCCTTGGAAAATGCACACCTGATATAACCCTTATTACTGCAAGCAGGATGCCCATTATATAAATAACCATGCCGGGCACCGGGTATATATAGCTGGCTGCCCCTGCACAGATAAATATTGAAAATACATGCCTGCTAGGAAAACTTTTTCCATGTGTATCTTTAGGTATAAGCGGTTTAAAATTATATTTCTCATAAGGCCTTATAGCATTATATTTAGCACGGAATACAGACAGTGCTGTGAAACTTGCAGCTGGTACTGCAATAACCCTTATAAAACGCATATCTTCCTTATATATAAGTAATGTGATAATTAATAAATAAATTACTGCTGTTAAATATGTTATGGATTTGCCTGTTATATAAATAATGTTTACTCCATATTTATGGGAACGGATAAAATCCATTACCCTGATATACTTTTCTCTGTCCATGTGCCTCCAATATATGTGGATGTGCCTGTTTTGGTGACGGACGCAGTTTCCATGTATGCGGATAAACATATTCCTTCCAGGGCACGCTTCCGCTACAATAACCCACGCAACAGTGCATAATATCCCTATGTTACAAAAGAAACTGCCGTCCCTTTTGTAACATTTAAAACGGGATATAAGCACTGGCGGGGTTAAAGTGCACCTGTCAGGAATATGTTTATCCGCACAGCATTGGAAAACTGCTGTATAATTTCACAAAACTTTACATGACAACTAATATATAAAAACATTATATTTTCTGCCGCCTTGCCTGAATATTTTACACCCCGCCTTGCAGTAATTGTATAAATTATTCATGATTTACCTGTGTGCTGTTTGTATCGTGTGTTATACAAAGTGTAAAATCCTGGCAATTTGCAAATATGTTTTCATAAAGCGGCTGTTTGGGGCCGCTGGTGCTTAAATCTGGTTTTTCCAGATTTTATGCACCATTGCGTGACCCATCCAAGCGGAAGCGTGCCGCTGGTGAAAACACTTTGAAATTGCCAGGGCAACAGCCATAACTATAACACACCAGCCTCTTAATAAAAACATCAATAATATGCAATACAACACAATTACTGCACATCCACCTTCAGGCAGAGTTCTTCCAGCTGCCCATCTTCTACTACATCTGGTGCATCTGTCATAGGACATGATGCATCTTTTACTTTCGGGAATGCAATTACATCACGTATATTATCAAGCCCTGCAAGAATCATTACAAGGCGGTCAAACCCATATGCAAGCCCTGCATGTGGCGGTACACCATATTTAAATGCATCCAGCAGGAACCCGAACTGTTCATGTGCCTTTTCCTCTGTAAAACCAAGTGCCTTAAACATTATTTCCTGGACATCATTCTGGTGTATACGGACTGAACCGCCTCCAATTTCTATTCCGTTAAGCACAATATCGTAAGCCCTTGCACGCACTTTTTCAGGCTCTGTGCCAATATATTGTATATCTTCTTCAAAAGGCATTGTAAATGGATGGTGCTTTGCAAGGTATCTTCCCTGTTCTTCTGAATATTCAAATTCAGGAAATTCTGTAACCCAGAGGAATTTATATTCATCATTTTTAAGAAGCCCTGCTTTCTCTGCAACTTCAAGACGCACATTGCCAAGCACATCATAAACCACTTTGTCCTTGTCCGCTGCAAATAAAAGCAAATCCCCTGGTTTGCCGTCCATTGCCGCCACAAGTGCTTTTAATTCCTCTTCCTGCATAAATTTTTCAAATGTACAATTATATGTGCCATCCTCATTTATTGCAAGGTATGCAAGCCCTTTTGCCCCAAAATCTTTAGCAAGCCTTACAAGTGCATCAATCTTCTTACGTGGCATTGCAGCCTGTCCCTCTGCATTTATGCCACGCACTGAACCTCCTGCTTCCAGTGCACCTGTAAATACCTGGAAACCACATCCCTTTACGGTTTCTGATACATCTTTAAGTTCCATTCCAAAACGCATGTCAGGTTTGTCTGAACCAAACCTGTCCATAGCCTCCTGCCATGTCATACGCTGTATTGGAAGCTCTATATCAACATCTAGCACTTCTTTAAAAATCCTTTTAAGAAGTCTTTCATTAACATCTATAACATCATCTTCATCTGCAAATGACAGTTCCATATCAACCTGTGTAAACTCAGGCTGCCTGTCAGCACGCAAATCCTCATCCCTGAAACATTTTACAATCTGGAAATATCTGTCATAACCTGCACACATTAATAACTGCTTAAAAAGCTGTGGTGACTGTGGCAATGCATAAAACGAACCTGGGTGTACCCTGCTTGGCACAAGGTAATCCCTCGCCCCCTCTGGTGTGCTTTTAGTAAGCATTGGTGTTTCTATCTCTATAAAACCTTCTTCTGCAAGGAACTGGTATATAATCCCGGCAACACGGCTTCTCATTATAAGGTTTCTCTGTAAATCAGGACGCCTTAAATCAAGATACCGGTATTTAAGCCTTAAATCTTCTTTAGTCCTGCTGTTCTCTTCAATTGGAAAAGGAGGAGTTTCTGACTCCGATAATATACGTAGTTCCTTAGCCCTTAACTCAATAGTGCCTGTTGCAAGGTTTTTATTTACTGCACCTGAACGTGCGGTAACTGTCCCTTTGACAGCAATAACAAACTCGTTTCTTAATTTTGCTGCCTTACTGTAACATCCATTCCCACCATCTTCTTCAAATATAATCTGCAATATGCCTGAACGGTCGCGCAAATCAACAAAGATAATATTTCCCATATTCCTGCGTTTCTGCACCCATCCCATTACAGTAACTTCCCCGCCTATATTTTTCTCACTAAGTTCCGCACACCTGCATGTACGCTTCATGCCTCTCATAGGTTCAGCCATATTAATCCTCCATTCTTTCTAAAGCCCGCAAATATTATAATAATGCTTTCTACATAATACAACGAAATCCGGAATATATCAAGAAAACCATGCTAATTTAATGCTTCTTTTTCAAACAGCATAAGCTGTTCTTTCTGTAAAGGGCTTATATTCCTCCTAAGTTCCTGTATTCCCTTAAACTTTCCATTATGCAATATACGCTGGAATGTCAGGAAAACCTTCATATCATAATTAGAGACTTCTTCTATCATTATTTCTACAGCCTGTTTTGTGTCAAATGCCTTTCTGTAACTCCTGTTACTTGTAAGTGCCGCAAATACGTCACATGTCCTTAGTATCCTTGCCATCCAGGGTATATTTCCGCCCCGCAGGTTATCGGGGTAGCCAGAACCATCATAATTCTCATGGTGGTAAAAAACTGCTCTTAAAATATTATCTGGATAGCCTGCCTCCCTTAAAATTTTATAACTATATAATGAATGCTGCCTTACATATTTCATATGTTCAATAACAAGAGTATCCTCTTCTGAAAAAATATAATCTATCAGTTTAAGTTTGCCTATATCATGCAACATGCCTGCTATCTCTAAATCCCTGCAAAAAGCAGGGGATTCCCCCATTTCTTCCGCAAGCATTACTGAAAGATTACTAACCTCAATACCATGATACATTTCATCATGCAGTACCTTTTTCAAATGGTCCGGGATTGTATCATTTTCCATTATTCTTTTTATATAGTCTGTCATAAATACTCTTCTTTCTGCCAATCATCTCACCAATACGCCCTATGTAATCATTAACATTTTTAACATTTTCAATCCGCTCCACCTGTCCCATCCCCGTATGGTACAGTTTTGTTGATGCCCCGGCACCGAGTGCCAGAATAGTCTGTTTCTCCTCCATAATAAGAATATTATAAAGACATTCTTTACCTTCTTTTGCGTATCCTATATTTTCCTGGCCTGTGCTTCCTGCGCATCCAGCAGAATTTTTCTGTCTGTACATATAATAAGGATGGTATCCCTGTTCCCTGGCAAACTGCTGTCCAATATTAAACATTTCTTCCATATATAAAACCCTGCTGCCATCTTCTGTACCATCTTCCTGTATCTTTTCCCGCAGTTTTGAAGCCCTTTTAACTACAAGCGAATGTATAGTAAGGCTGTCTGGACATAGTTCACTGATTTGTGAAAGTGTATTTTTAAAGTCTTCTGCTGTTTCACCTGGAAGCCCTGTAATTAAGTCCATATTTATATTATTAAATCCATTTTTACGCGCCAGGTTAAAGGCATCTGCTGTCTGCCTGGCAGTATGCCTTCTTCCAATAATATCTAATGTCTTCTGCTGCATGGTCTGCGGGTTTACAGATATCCTGCCTGTGCCATAACTGCGCAATGCCTTTAATTTATCTTCTGTAATACTGTCAGGCCTGCCTGCCTCTACAGTAAATTCAACACTTTTATCTACTGGAAAATACCTGTGCACTGCGTCTAAAAGCTTTGAAAGCTGCAATGCATCCAGCGCGGTTGGCGTGCCTCCGCCAATATATACGCTTGCCAGTTTCCTGTCTTTAAATATCTGGGATGAATACTCCATCTCCTTAAAAAGTGCTTCCAAATAAGCATCTGCAAGTTCCTTGTAATAAGGGTTTGATGCAAATGAACAGTAAAGGCATGTTGTAGGGCAGAATGGTATTCCTATATACAGGCTGTAACCGTTTTCATATCCTGCCTTTTTCAAAAGCCCTGCTTCACATTTGGCAACTTGTAATGCAAGTTCCGCCTTTTCACTGTCCAGGCAGTATATTTTATCTAAATTTTCACGTATGCTTTTAATATCCCTGCCTTTAAGGATTTCATCCATTACAATTTTTACAGGCCTTACGCCAGTCATTGTACCCCATGCAGGAATACGCCTTACAAGCCCTTCTGGCAGCATTTCTTCTGGAAAATCCTTTATTAAATTAAAAACCAGTTTTTTTAATACATTTTTATAATAAGTCCTGTAAGGATGTGCACTCTTATCTATATGTTTATGCCAGTCGCCATCACCTGTTACAAAAGACTGCCTGGAAATTAAAAAAGATTTTGCCTGGAAATCTGCCGAAATCTTGTATTTTGACCATTTTATATTAATTGTGGCAAGTGGTTCTTCATTTTCCCTGCCGTTGCCAGTATCTGGTTCTTCACTGCACACTTCCACCTGGACTTTATGCCCAGGGAAAAAACTTGCCACAAGTGCCTGAAGTTCATAGTCAAAGTCACGTTCTGGCAATATAATCTTAACCATAAGCCCCTCCATATAACCCCTGTTTATATAGCAGCATATGGGTTAAGCATTTTTTCATCACCAATAGTAGTCGTCATTCCATGCCCTGGATAAACTTTTATATAATCTGGAAGTACAAAAAGCTTTGTCCTTATAGATTTAACAAGTGTCCCCATGCTCCCTCCTGGAAAATCTGTACGCCCTACTGACTGTTCAAAAAGTGTATCCCCGGAAAAAAGTATGCCACATCCTGTAAAATAAAAACACATACCGCCTTCAGTATGGCCTGGTGTAAGCAGGCATTTTATCTTTTCACCGATAATATTTAATTCCTGCCCGTCTGTAAGCCATTCGTCTGCTTCAAGCACTATCCTGCCACCCATAAGCTGTGAAGAAAGATTGATTGCAGGATTTTCAAGTGTTTCACGTTCTGCCTCAGCAGCATATACTTTTATTCCATATTTATTCCTTAAAAATGTAACTGCACCAACATGGTCAAAATGTCCATGTGTAAGCAGTATTGCAACAGGCTTAAGCCCTTTTTCCACAATAAATGAATTAATACGTTGTGCCTCATCACCAGGGTCTATAACAATACACTCTGATGTATCTGTATTATAAATAAAATAACAGTTTGTCTGCACATCTCCTACAACCTTCATTTCACATTTATAATTAGACATAATTCTCCCCATTTCTGCACTCCTGGCAATATTATTCCTATAGTTATTATTCACAGTCCAGTAAAAGATATATCATTCCGCAAGCTTGTTTGCAGGAATGTATATATCTTTTACTGGACTGCGGAAGCTGTCACTCCACAAAGCCCCAGACAACAGACACTGTTTTTGTGGCTGTTAGCTGCTGTTTTTGCAGCGGTCTGTGGAGTGGCTGTGAATAGTAACTTCCTGTAAGTAAAACCGCCCGGGATGCTTCTTTGCTCCTTTACTATATTTTATGATTGTGTCCTCTGGATATCTTTTATACCTTCAACATTCCTCAGCTTCTTAGACAGCTCCCCTAACGCTTCCACGCCACGGATAGCAAAACCTACGTTAATAGTTGCTATCCCCTGTCTGCTTGTTTTAGAATTCATAAATCTTACATCTATCTTATTCTCTGTAAATATTTTGGTTATATCAAAAAGCACCCCCATACGGTCATATGCATAAATAATTATCTCTGTATCATACAGTTCATCTGGTTTTCCCTCTGGCGTAATCTGCCATTCCGCTTCTATTATCCTCTGTCTGTCCTGCTCTGGCAGGTTCATCATATTAATACAGTCTGTACGGTGTATTGAAACACCTCTCCCCCTTGTGACAAAGCCGATTATCTCATCACCCGGCACAGGGCTGCAGCACTTAGAAAACCTTACTGATACATCATCAATCCCTGCCACAATAATGCCACTTTTAGATTTGACAGATGCAGTTTCATTCTGTGAAGATGAATTGTTTACAGCAGCTAATATATCTTTATCTGTTGTATGCTTAGGATGCTTTTTCTCATACTCATACTGCAATTTATTAATAACCTGGCCTTCCTTAAGACCGCCATGCCCTATTGCAGCAAGCACTGAAACCCAGTCACGGAAGCCATACTTCTTCTTGCACGCCTCTGTGTATTCAGGCTTTACAAGGTCAGACAGGACTATTCCCTGTGTCTTGCAGTAATTAGCCAGAAGTTCCTTGCCTCTTGTAATATTTTCTTCCTTAAATTCAAGCCTGAACCACTGGTTAATTTTATTCTTTGCCTGCGCACTCTTTACAATGGCAAGCCAGTCACGGCTAGGGCCTTTGGAATTTTGCGAAGTTACAATTTCCACCCTGTCACCATTCTGTATCTCATATTCAATTGGCACAAGGTTGCCATTTACACGTGCGCCTACCATTTTATTGCCTACGGCACTGTGGACAGCATATGCAAAATCTATAGGAGTAGAGCCTGCTGGAAGGTTCTTTACATCACCATCTTTTGTAAAACAATATACATGGTCTGCAAAAAGGTCAAGGTCACTCTTAAGCAGGCTTAAAAACTCTTTATTATCTGACATGTCCCTTTGCCACTCAAGAATACGGCGCAGCCATGCAAGCTTTTCCTCTTCACTGTCAGAAGTATTCTTGCCATACTGGTTCTCCTTGTATTTCCAGTGTGCAGCAATACCATATTCAGCAGTACGGTGCATCTCATAAGTACGTATCTGTATCTCAAAAGGCTGGCCCGAAGGCCCTATAAGCGTTGTATGCAGCGACTGGTAATTATTTGGCTTTGGCATTGATATATAATCTTTAAAGTGCCCTGGTATCGGCTTGTAAATCTCATGTATTACACCAAGTGCCGTATAACATTCACGTTCTGTATCTACTATAATCCTGACTGCAAACAAATCATATATTTGTTCAAGCTTTTTATTCTGTGTAACCATCTTCTTGTACACGCTGAAATAATGCTTTGCACGCCCGTCTATTTCTGCCTTTATACCTGCTTCTTCTATATGGTACTTGACCTCACCTACTATTTTTTTAATAAATTCCTCACGTTTCACCCTGCCATTTTCAATATTTGCCACAAGTTCCTCGTACATTCCGGGCTCAAGATACCTGAATGCAAGGTCGTCCAGTTCCACTTTAATCTTGGAAATGCCAAGCCTGTCAGCAATAGGTGCATAAATATCAATGGTTTCCCTTGATTTCTCTTTCCGTTTCTTTGGTGTCTGGTACTGCATTGTCCTCTGGTTATGCAGCCTGTCAGCAAGCTTTATAAGTATTACCCTTATATCCTTTGCCATTGCAAGAAACATCTTCCTTAAATTCTCTGCCTGCACCTCAACCTTATCCGCTACATAATCAATCTGTGTAAGTTTTGTCACACCATCTACAAGCAGGGAAACCTCACTGCCAAACTCCTCTGTAATCTCATCACTTGTCATAACAGTATCTTCTACAACATCATGGAGCATACCTGCCACAATTGTTTCCTTGTCAAGCTCAAGTTCAGCAAGAATAATGCAGACGCATAAGGGATGTATGATATAAGGCTCACCTGATTTCCGGAGCTGTCCCTCATGTGCCCCCCTGGCGATTTCATACGCTTTTTCAACCATAGAGATATCCGCTGACGGATGGTATCCCTGTATCATAGTTTTAAGCCTGTCATACAAAATGCCCGGCTCTGTAAAGTCTTTAGGGGTCATGCTTGTATCAAGCTCACCATTATCAATTTTCACCTCAGTTGTTCTAGTTTCCGGTTCTGCCATATGCAACCCTCCATCATGTGTAATTATTTATACTGGTATAATATGATGCCAGGGCAAAATACCTTTTGGCCCCCAACATCATAATATGATAATATCTGGCAATGCCAAGGCGTGTACCATATTTTATTACATTATATAATAATTTTATTCAGCCATAAAGTCAAGCGAATTTATAATATGCAGCACGTCCGTTTCATAAAAATCCCCATGCCGTGCTTTGCATGGCACAAATAGTAATGAAAAATGCTGTTTTTGCATTTTTCTTGTGTGAAATTGTAATGA
>JAAWKM010000145.1 GCA_022797375.1 Lachnospiraceae bacterium | reverse complement strand
TTGCATTTTTCTTGTGTGAAATTGTAATGATTGTTAGACAGCGTTTTTTGCTGTCTTAGAATCATTTTTCACACTATTTCCAGTTATTCTGTGCTGGCAAACGGACGCAGGTTTCATAAGCAATTTGCAAATCCATAAATTTACATATTAAGATTTCGTGCAATTTATTTAATTTTTTTAATGCAATTTTTATTATATAGTGATAATATATGGTTATATATACAGGTTTACCCTTGTGCGCTGCCTTGTGTATGCCTGTTTTTACGCTATTACTGGTATTTATGCCAGAAACATACTAATTGCTTGCAGCGCAGAAATGAGGTTAGAAATGTTAGGAAGAAAATCCCGTAAAAAAACGGGATTAAATATTATTATTGTTGGATGTGGAAAGGTAGGGGCGACTTTAACTGAACAATTGTCAAAAGAAAGCCATGATATTACTCTTATTGACAAAAATCCACAGAAAATACAGCACCTTGCCAATACTTATGATGTTATGGGACTTGCAGGCAATGGTGCAAGTTATAATGTGCAGATGGAAGCAGGTATTGAAGATGCAGACCTCTTAATTGCTGTAACAGACTCTGACGAATTAAACCTTCTTTGCTGTACTGTTGCAAAACGCGTCGGCGACTGTGCTGCCATTGCACGTGTACGCACTCCTGATTACAGTGAAGAGAGTGCATACCTCAGGCAGAAGCTTGGGCTTGCTATGATTATCAATCCTGAACTTGCAGCAGCACATGAAGTTGCACGCCTGCTTTACCTGCCTACAGCGCTAGAGGTAAACCCTTTTGCACATGGAAGGGTAGAGTTAATTAAATTTAAGCTTCCAGAGGATAATATACTGGCAGACCAGACTATAGTAAACCTTGGTAAAAAGGGAGTTTCCCAAAATGTACTTTTTTGTGCTGTAGAACGTGATGGTGAAATCATTATCCCTACAGGAATGTTTACATTTGCTGCTGGTGATGTAGTTTCTTTTGTGTCTTCACGGCGTGATGCAAGGAATTTCCTTTCTAAAATTGGATTTGATATAAAGCAGGTCAATAATACAATGATTATAGGAGGCGGAAAAGCAGCATATTACTTGGCTAAACAGCTTCTTCCAATGGGCATTGATGTAAAAATTATAGAAAGTAACCTTGAACGTTGCGAGGAGCTTAATGCATTACTTCCAAAGGCAATTATTATAAATGGTGATGGGACTAATGAGGAACTTTTAAAAGAAGAAGGAATTAAGAATATTGAGTCCTTTGTACCACTGACTGGAATTGATGAAGAAAATATTTTCCTGACATTGTATGCAAGGGAAGTTTCTAATGCAAAAGTTATTACAAAGATTAACCGTATTAATTTTAAAAATGTTATAAGCCACCTGGATTTAGGCAGTGTAATATACCCTAAATATATAACTGCTGAAGCAATACTTGCATATGTGCGTGCAAAAACTGCGTCTATTGGCAGCAATGTAGAAACGCTTTACCATATGTTTGACTCGCGTGTAGAGGCCCTTGAATTCCTTGTAGACAGGGAGTCAGAGGTTACTAATATTCCTATTATGGAAATGAATCTTAAGAAAAACCTTTTGTTATGCTGCATACAAAGAAATGGCAAAACAATAATACCATCAGGTACAGACAGCATAATGCCTGGTGATACCGTAATAATAGTTACAACACATACAGGTTTTGATAATATCCAGGATATTCTGGCATAGGAGGCAGCAATGAATAATTCTATAATCAGGTATATTTTAGGATGTGTACTTAAAATTGAAACTATACTGCTCCTCTTCCCATGCCTTGTTGCAGTTATTTACAAGGAAGATAAGGGGGTTTATTATTTAATTACAGCATGTATATGCCTGGTGCTTGGCATGCTGCTGACACTTGAGAAACCAGAGAGCCTTGTATTCTATCTAAAAGAAGGGAGCGCAGCAACTGCTTTAAGCTGGATTATAATGAGTTTATTTGGCGCTTTGCCTTTCTGGCTTTCTGGTGAAATACCATCATTTACTGATGCGCTTTTTGAAACGGTATCTGGTTTTACAACAACAGGAGCTTCTATTTTAAGCGATGTTGAGGCACTTTCACATTGTGGCTTATTCTGGCGCAGTTTTACACACTGGATTGGCGGCATGGGAGTATTGGTTTTTCTGCTTGCAGTTATTCCATTAAGCGGAGGTTCACAAATTAACCTTATGCGTGCAGAAAGCCCTGGACCTTCTGTTGGAAAACTTGTACCTAAAATTAAAACTACAGCACGCCTTTTGTATATTATATATTTTGGAATGACTATATTACAGATAGTTTTTATGCTGGCTGGTGGTTTAGAGTTATTTGACACTTTGGCAATTACATTTGGCACCGCTGGCACAGGTGGTTTTGGTATTAAAAATGACAGTATCGGAAGTTATTCACCTTATATACAATGGGTTGTAGCAATTTTTATGGTTTTATTTGGTGTGAACTTTAATGTATACTACCTGGTTCTCTACCGTAAATGGCGTAAAGCATTAAGTATAGAGGAGGTCCATACGTACTTAATGTTAATTATTATATCTGTAACAGTTATCTTTATAAATATAGTAAAAACTATAGGTACGGCATCTGATGCATTACGCCACGCGTTTTTCCAGGTTTCAACATTAATTACTTCAACTGGCTTCTCAACAACGGATTATGACCTTTGGCCACAGACTTCCAAAACGGTACTTATAACGGTTATGTTTATAGGTGCATGTGCAGGAAGTACCGGCGGCGGCATTAAGGTGTCACGGGTAATTATTTTAGTGAAGTCTATTAAAAAAGAACTGGCATCTTATATACATCCAAAGTGTATACAAAAAATTAAAATGGATGGTAAACCAGTTGAACATGAAATAGTGCGTGCAACAAATGTTTATTTTGTTGCATTTACAATTATATTTTTCTTATCCATATTGGCAGTTTCTGTTGATAATAAAGATTTTACTACTAATTTTACAGCGGTTCTTGCAACTATAAATAATATGGGACCTGGTCTGGCGGATGCAGGACCAGCACAAAATTTCGGAAGTTTTAGCGTTTTTTCAAAAATTGTATTGATGTTTGACATGCTTGCAGGGCGTCTGGAATTATTTCCATTATTAATACTTTTTCATCCTGGCATATGGAAAGAATTATTTATTAAAAAGAGAAAACTTGTACATAAAAAATAATGTAGAAGGGTGCTTTAATCTGTATATTAAATATTTAATTACAGGTAAAGCACCTGGAAGGTTAGAATGTTTGCAATTTATTTATTCACATGTTTGTCATGTTAATTAATAAAATAAGCTTGACTTTTAATTCTTACTGTTGTAAGATTAGTACATCCTGAATTATTACATTTGTAAGAAATAAGATATTTTATTTCTATATAGGCAAAAGAGGTTATGACATATATAAATGGCTGTTTTTAAAATATTTTAAATGAAAGGATGTGCAATGTGTGAACAAATTTAAAATTCCAAGGGTTTTTATAATACAGATGGTTTGTGTCTTTATGTTTTCTGCTTTAGTTTACCATATGTTTGGGCTACAGATAGTAGATGGCCAGGATTATGAAAAGGAAGCAAGCCAGAGTTTTAATAAAGTTGTATATGAAAAAGGTACAAGGGGGAATATATACGACTGTAATGGAAAGGTTCTTGCATATAATAAGATGGTTTATACAGTCACAATGGCAGATACAGGAAAATATTCATCTGCAAGGGAAAAAAACTTAACCTTGAACAGTATTATTTATAATGTTGTGAAGAGGCTTGAGGCAAATAATGAAACAGTAAATAATGAAATTAAGATAGAAATTGGTAAGGATGGAAGTTATAAATATACAGTAGATGGAAGCCTGTTAGACAGATTTAAGGCTGATATATTTGGGGAAGCTGACCCTGGCAGTATGACAGAAGAACAGAAAAATATTACGGCTGTTGATATGGTTAAGTTTTTATCAGGTGATAGTAAATTTGCACTTTTTAGTGAGGGCGGGGAGGAATATCTGAAAGAGGAATTAGAGGAATATGGGCTGCCAGATAAATTTACAAAAGAGGAGATATTAACGGTTACTGGTATAAGGTATATGTTATCTTTAAATGCATACCGCAGATACATGCCTGTTGTCATTGCCAGGGATGTATCAGAAAAAACAGTGGTTTATATAAAGGAAAATATGGCAGAGCTTACAGGGCTTGATACCGGACATGAATGGAAACGTGTCTATAATGGCGGGGAGGCATTTTCCCATATTCTTGGATATACAGGTAAAATTTCGGCGGAGGAATTAGAAAATTATCCAGATAAAGATAAAGGTTATCTAAAAGATACAATTGTTGGAAAAACAGGAATAGAGCAGTATATGGATGATAAGCTGCAGGGAATTAATGGGGAAATGGAAATACAAGTGGATAACCTGGGAAGAAAGACAGGTGAAGAACAAGTGTTAAAAGAAATGAAATCTGGGAAGGATGTATATCTTTCTGTAGATAAAGATTTACAGATTGCAATATATAATATTTTGGAGCAAAAACTTGCAGGAATTATATCCAGTAATTTAATAAATGCCAGGAAATTTGATAAAACAAATATTTCTGATGCTTCGGATATACGTATTACAATATATGATGTTTATATTGCATTAGTAGAAAATAATGTAATAAAGACAGAGGATTTATATAGTCCTGGTGCATGTAAATTTGAAAAGCATATTGCAAAAATTCTGGATAAAAAGTATAAAAAAGCCGTAAAAAATATAAAGAGGGATTTGTCCACAGGCAAAGAGGATTTTAAAGACTTATCTGATGAATTACAAGACTATGAATATTTTATTGTTAATAAAAGTGGTATTCTTGATGAAAGTTTAGTGGATAAGGAAGATAATATATACCTTAAGTGGAAGTATGGAGGAAAAGCCAGTACATCTGGACTTTTAAGACATGCAATACAAAAAGGGTGGATAAGCAGGGATGTTATGAAAGGAAGCCAGCAGTATATTACAACGGATGAGATATATCAAATAATAATGGACTGTATTGGAGAAAGGCTTGAAGGTAACAGGGAATTTTCTAAAATTTTGTTTAAATACTCAATTCTGGAAGGTGGAATTACAGGCATTGATATAATTAAACTTTTGTGCAGGCAGGGAGTTTTGAATACAGATAGTGATTATAAAAACCTTATGGAAGGGCAGATTAGTGCATTTTCATATATTAAAAGTAAGATAGAAAAGCTTCAGATTACACCAGCACAGCTTGCATTAGACCCATGTTCAGCGTCAGCAGTTGTAGTTTATGAAAAGAGTGGGAAGGTTGCTGCATGTGTATCTTATCCAGGTTATGATAATAACCGTCTGGCAAACAATATGGATGCGGATTATTATAACCAGCTTTTAAATGATAAGTCTTTGCCGTTGTATAACAGGGCAACAATGCAGCTTACTGCACCTGGTTCAACATTTAAGCCTATTACTATTATTGCAGGAATAAAGGAAGGGGTCATTTCGCCAGGTACGGATATTTTCTGTGATGGTGTATTTGACAAATTATCGCCAAGCCTGAGATGCTGGAACCATTCGGGCCATGGTAATGTTCCAGATGCTGCAACTGCAGTACAATTCTCATGTAATGATTATCTATGTGAGATATCATACAGAATGGGAATATTAAATGGCGGGGAATATAACGATAAGAAAGCATTGTCAAAACTCCAGGAATACGCAGAACTTTTTCATTTGGATAAAAAAACAGGAATTGAAATTGCAGAGTCAGAGCCACATATAACTGATAAATATGGAATTCAATCTGCGATAGGACAGGGAACACATAATTATTCAACTGTACAGCTTGCAAGGTATATTAATTCTGTTGCTACAAGTGGAAAAGTTTATGCACTTTCTCTAATAAGAGGTGTAACAGGTAAAAATAGGAAATTAACTAGTAACAAAACTGTAATAGAAGATAAAATAGAACTTCCATCTTATATATGGGATGTTGTACATTCTGGCATGGAGCAGTTTGCAGAAAATAATACTGTTTTAAAAGACATTAAGTTAAAAGTTGCAGGAAAAACAGGAACAGCACAGGAGTCAGCAGACAGGCCTGACCATTCGCTGTTTGCAGGATATGCGCCAGCAGATAAGCCAGAGATATCAATAGCTATAAGGATTGCTAATGGCTATGGTTCTTCAAATGCCACAGCTATTGGCAAGGATATATTCAGTTATTATTTTAAACTAGATAATAAGAAAAGGATAATAACAGGAAAAGCTTCACAGGCTATTAATACAGGTACAGATTAAAACGAAGATATAATAAACCAGAATAAAAAATCCCTGCCATTTAAAAGTGCTGTATAAGTTTAAAGGCAGGGAAATCCTGTTTCTATAAATTTTTATCCTTCATTCCATATATTTAAATTTGAAAGTATAGAAAATGTAAGCTCTGTAGCAGCAGGACCTGTGGTATTATTTTTACCTTGTATATTTGTCGCAAAGAAATAGGTGTTTCCAGGTTTTTCAATAAAGCCAGTAAACCATCCTGAAATATTCTTTTTGCCAGCCTCCTCTGTACCTGTTTTGCCATAAAAAGAGCCATTAGTACCAGAATATAAACAGATGGAATTTTTCACAAGTGCAAGATTCTCTGGAGAAAAATTAAATTCATTATTATATAATTTCCTTAACATTTCAACCTGTTCAACAGGTGAAATTTTCAAGGAAGAGTTCATCCAGTATGAGGAAGAATCTCCTGTTACATACTGGTTGCCATAACCGGTTTTTTGTATAAATCTTCTTATTGAAGACAGTCCCGCTTTTTTGTCAAGTTCCTGGAAATACCATGTAACTGAATTTTGCATAGCTGGTTTTAATGTCTGGTCTTTATTCCATGTATTGTAGTGGTAAGTTTCTCCGTTCCACAGGATTTGTGTCTGTCCCGGTTTTATAATTCCAGTTTCAAGTGCGTTTAACGCAGAATAAATCTTAAAGGTGGATGCAGGAGGTATGCGGGTTGTGGCATTCTCTATATCGTATATTTTCCACATGCCTGCATTAGTGTCATATAATACAAAACTGCCAGTATATCCATTAAATTCATGGCTTAAATCAATATATGAAATATTGTTGTTGTTTTCTTTAAAATCATAATAGTCCTGGCTGTAGGCTTTTATAGAAAGTACAGGGGCAGAAACCAGAATGACAGAGGTAATTATAATATATATAACAATGTTTGACAGATTCTTTGCAGGTGTTAACGGGGTATAACCAGCTATATTAACTATTCTTTTTTTAATCTGTGCCATATTGCCGCTTATGCCAGTAGTAAATGGAAATGGTGTAAAGGAAATTTTTTCTGCAAGGTTTATCAATGTATTTCCATAATTAATATAATCATCTTTATCTAACATCTGTAAAACAGATGTGTCACACGCAATTTCCCTGTCAGTCCTTATTTCTTTTAGCATAAACCATATAAGTGGATTAAACCAGTATATAATACCAGCAATATTCATAATAGCATTAAAAAGTAAATCTTTGTGTTTATAGTGCTGTAATTCATGAAGCAGCATAAAACGCATATCTGATGCATTGTATTCTGATATCAGATGTATAGGCAGATAAATCTGTGGCTTTATAAAGCCATACAGTACAGGTGATTTTAAAAATGCTGTACTAAATACAGGTATTTTGCGGTTAATGCCAGTTTCATTTAAACATGCCTTGTATAATTTATAAACTTCCTGGTTCTGCAATGGCATGGCAGATTTCTTTAAGTGGTAAAGATTTATTGCAGCTTTGGCAAAGAACCAAGCCATAACAAACATGCCAGACAGCCATATACATGTGAGAATAATGTTTAGTACAGATAAAAAACTATTCTCCTGGGATATGTTAAAATCATTTATCCAGCCAG
The DNA here is from genome assembly GCA_022797375.1 of Lachnospiraceae bacterium. Lineage (GTDB taxonomy): Bacteria > Bacillota > Clostridia > Lachnospirales > Lachnospiraceae > Butyribacter. The sequence continues at coordinate 953 of JAAWKM010000145.1, read as the reverse complement.
TGCTGCCAGAAAAAGATTGGCTGGCGGGTGCTTTTATATATGTGTTGTTATTATTAAATGTGTTTTTAATGTCAGAAAATTTCTCAAATAACTGTAAAAAGCCAGGTGTTTTTAATCTAAAAAATGGAAACGCCATTAGTACAGGAAGTACAAACCATAAACTATACTTAAGACGTGGTGGGTACTTTTTTAAAAATGTATGTCTGGCTAATAATATAACCCCAATAATGGCAGATATAAAAATATTACATATAAAAAAGTGTGTAGCAAAAAATGCCATATTAATTCTCTCCTTTATTATTTAAAAGTGACCGGAGTGTATCTATTTCATTTTCTGATAATTTATCGTTTTCAATATAAGAAGAAAGCATTTTGGAAATATTACCATCATAAAAGCGGTTTAGGAAAGAATTACTTTCCTGTCCTATATATTCATTCTTATCTACAAGAGGCGTATAGACAAAAACACGGCTTTGTTTCTCATATGAAATAACGCCTTTATTTACAAGACGTTTTATTAAGGTCTGTATTGTCTTAGGACTCCATGAGGTTGCTCTTGTCAGATGTTCTGTTATTTCATTAGTATTTATAGGCGCGTATTGCCATATAATTTTCATAACTTCAAATTCAGCTTCAGAAATTTGTGGTAAAGCTGCCATAATATATACCTCCTAAATCTTACGTATGTAATATAGATATTATAACTTTGTATATTGAGGCTGTCAAGAAAATTATTAAAACATCACGTCCGTTTGCCAGCGCAGAATAACTGGAAATAGTGTGAAAAATGATTCTAAGACAGCATTTTTCATTACTATTTGTGCCGTGCAAAGCACGGCATGGGGATTTTTATGGTTACTATTCACAGTCAATGAAATTCGAGGATTTTTGGCATGTTTTGTGCCAAAAATACGAGTTTTATGGCGCCATTTTGCATGATTTTGGAACAAAAT
>JAAWKM010000144.1 GCA_022797375.1 Lachnospiraceae bacterium | reverse complement strand
GCTATATTTACACCATCAAATACATTAGTAAGGCGGTTTAACATGCCAGGCACGTTTTTATGTGCTACTGTAATCCTTCCCTTTGCGCTGCACTCTCCTACATCACATGCAGGGAAGTTTACTGAATTTATTATATTTCCGTTCTCAAGGAAGTCCCGTATCTGGTTTACTGCCATTATTGCACAATTATCTTCTGATTCTTCTGTTGATGCCCCAAGATGTGGTGTTGCAATTACATTTGGCATATTCATATCGTTTTCTTGTACATATAAGAAACACCCCCCAGACTGTCCGAAAACTTGATTTTTAAGCCTAAAAACAGCCCTCTTTCTTTCTGTGTATCATTGAAAACTGAATAAAACACACAATTAACAGAAAAGGGACTTATGCTCCTGCCATCAATTCCATCATTTTTTCAAATCCAAGAAGGTTTTTTGTCCTTTCTATATTATATCCAAGACAAAAGAGCGCAAATTCACCTGCCACCTTTCGTAATCCTTTTAACAGGAAAAAGGTGGCTCCCATGGTTCTTTTTATTGTCCCAAATGGATGTTCCGGCAGACACATCCTTTGTATCATTTTTTCCCGGTCTGGCTTCAGAATAAATTTTACCACTTTCACTTTTTCATAATGCCATTTTGTGCTGTTTTTTATGGTGCTGCTTTCTTTTCCTTCCTCTTTCAGCCATTCTTTACAAGGTTTCTCCAAAATATCTTTCATAAAATCAATCTCTTTCCATCCACCTTTTCCTTTATAACACTTGTTTCTGTTTGGGCAGTGCTTACAGGCAGTTTTATTTGCATACCGAATGTTCCCGTTTTTCTTAATACATTTCTGCCTCAGGATTTCTCCTGCCGGACAGTACACCAGGTTTCTTTCCGGATCCCTGACAAAATATCCTTCCTTTGCCCGCTCCAGCATCTCTTCCGGTGTTCCGTAAACAGAGCCCTTATTCCCCGGTTCTGTGCCTTCATTTTTTACTTTCCTGCGGACTTCTTCCACTTTCATATGTAAGGTTTTCCTGTGTTTCCTCCTCCCCATCCATTTCTTCCAATATCCTTAAATATTCATATGTATGGGCATCCAGCCATTTAATTCGGTCATCCAGTTTATTTTTAGTAAAGTTATTATCCTTGGAATTATTTGCCAGAAACTTGCTTCCATCAACTGAGCTGAACCCCCACTCCACAGCTCTGGAAATTCTCCTGTTAAATTCATGGAAAATCTCTTTCAGGCTGTCAATGTTATCTTTTCTAAAATCTGAAATTGTCCGGAAATCCGGCTCAACTCCTCCTGTCATCCATTTCACTTCAAGATTCACTTTGCAGCTTTCTTCCAGCTTACGTGATGAACGGATCCCTTTACGGCTTCCATAAATATACAGTTTATACATCCCTTTTGGATCATATGCAGGACGGCCTTCTGCGGCCATTTCCTTTACTCCGTATTTTACAAGGTCAAGGCTGTTTACAAATGCATCTATCAGTCTTGCAATGCTTTCCGGTGCTACAAAAGAATCCCAGGAACACATCATCATCTGGGTACGGTCAAAAGCAGGAACATATGGCATAATCTTTCACCTCTGATCTCAGATTTCTTATTTCCATTATAATCCTTTTCTGATAAAAAGTCTTGGTTTTTTGTGTTTTATCAAGTTTTCAAGGTACAAATTTTTCTATGTTAATCATCCTTTAGGATGGTTTAACCTCACAGCTATTTATTTCATAACTTTCTTAGTTTTCAGACATTCTCCCCCTTTTTTAAGTTTATTTAGATATAAATATTTTACCACTTCATATTCCAGTTGTACATATGTTTTGTTTAAAAAGCACATTTACAGTTAATAATTTTTTCATAAAAAATGCAGACTGCCATATAAGAAAAAGCTTATTTCCTTAAAAAATTAAAGTGAAGGATTAAGTTGAAAAAAACCTATAAATAAAAGTGCCACCATTCTTAAAAAATGATATGATGGCACTATATTTTTTCACCTGCAAGTTATTTCAACTGGTTTTCCATAAACCTTAATTCCATTTACAACTTTATAAGCCCGTATAAGTATTTTTTTATTACCATTTAGCTTGCTCTTTTTAAATGTACAGGAAATCTTTTTGCCTCCAACTATATTTTTTAATACAATCTCTTTGTATATATTTCTTTTATCTGGTACATATGATACTTTATATCCAATAGCTTTTGGACGTGCTTTCCACGACACTTTTACATTATTTCCACTTTTAACGGCTTTACCATTTTGTACAACTTTTGGTGCAGCACCAAGGCTTTTATATTTATATCCCAAACCTGTTACATATGTTTTTATGCTATCTATAGCATTTCCGTCATATTCATATTCACCAGTATTATTATAACCATAAACTGTAGTATTGTCACCTATCTTAACAATATGTATATATCTTATACTACTTGGAAGATACAGTTTTTCTAGTTGTACTCCGCCTGTATAAAGCCAGTTTCCATAAATTGTTACACCCGTTACGCCTTCTGCATATTCTAATTTTTTTAATGAACTGCAGCCATTTAATACAAGTACACTATTAACTGGAACGGTAAGCTTTGTTAATTCAGATGCATATGCAAATGTTGCTGGATTAAGCTTTGTAATACTATCAGGCACGGCATATGCACCTTTACGCTTTTGTGGATATAATAAAAGTTCTGTCATATTCTTATCATATAACACACCATCTACAGTTTTAAAATAGCAGCTTGCGTCATCAGCTATAATATTTTCAAGGTTATATGCAGCACTGTTATTTTTTGTAAATCCCTCATCTTCAAAATCAGTACAAAAGTCATTTACAATAACTGATACATCACTTACAGTAATTGGAATTTTATATGTTGTCATCTGTCCTGGAAAAATAACTATTTTAGTCATATCTTTATCATAAAGAATATTATCTTTTAATGCAAAAAATTTATTACTGCCAGAAATGTTTATTGACTGGAATTTGTTTTGACAGTTACAGTCATCTTTTATATTTTCCACATTTTCATTAATAATAAGTGTATCACGTCCTGCTGGTATCATATACAAAGTCTTATAATCAGCAGAATACAGACCACCTTCAAATGATTTGTAATACTTATTTGTTTCTGGGATAATTATATCCTTGAGGTTTTTCAAATTATAACCAGTTATTGCCACATCTTCTGGATTTCCAACAATTATATTTTCTATATTGTCCGAAAATATTATCTTTTCCAGATTAATGCAGCCATATAAGCTGTTCATATTAAATTCGTTTGTATTTATTCTAATTTCTCTAATAAATTCATTTTCATAAAGCGCATACTTATTTATGTCCACAATTGTGTCTTGTATAGTATATGTATCCTGTTTTTTATATGGGAAAAACATAAGTCTTGTGCCATCTGCAGAGCACAGTGTACCATTAACAACAGTATAATTAGTGTTATCTTTGTCAACTTCAAATGAAACTGCTGCATTATAAAAAGCATTGTCATATATATAAGATACATTTTTCCCTATTTTAACTTCTAATGATTCGCAGCCAGCAAAAGCATTGTCCATAATCTCTGTTACAGTTTCAGGAATGTGAAACGATTTTAATAATTTGCAGTTGTAAAACGTACCATATATACTGGATATACCAGCTTTACATATTACGCTTTCAAGTTTTGTACAATTTTGAAATGCATAATTACCAATTGTATTTACACTTTCTGGAATAGTAACTGATTTAAGATATTTATTATAAGCAAAGGCATTTTCTGATATAGACTGGACATTTGTCTTAACAGTGTATGACGTGGTTTCTTTTGCATCTGGATATAAAATTAGTTGTGATTTATCTTTGCTGAATAAAACTCCACCGGTAGCAGTAAAATACTTATTACCTGAAGCAACTTTAAATTCTGTTATACTTACTTTTCCGTTCTTAATATCTTTTGCCAGTGATATCTTTTTTATATTTTTTCCAATAGTTAGTGTCCCTTTTCCCTGGCAGTTTACAATTACATTATCTTTAGTATATACTGTGACCTTTCCTTCACTTGCAGCAACATCCATATTACTATAATAAAGCCATGCAAAAAGCCAGCACACCGCAAATAAAAAGAGTTTACAATATTTATTCAAAATAATTTTTTTTAAAAATTTTTTAATCATAAAACTATATCTCCTTTGGATAATAATTTTTTTATATTTATCCTATAATTATATATCAAATAAATATGGCAAAACAAAGACGTTTATATAAAATACATTATAATATATCTATTAGAAATTATATCCAAATTAAGTAAAATTAAAAAAATTAGGATAATAAATATTCTATATTATTATCCTATAGCAATCCAATAAAATACTAATAATATTGACAAGGAATGTATAATAAAGATAGCGGTGATAAAAATGCTGGACAATGAAACAAGAGAATTATTAGTAAAAGCATATAAAAATTATACAGCAAAAGAATTATCTGGAATTTTTAATATACATATAAGCAGTGTTTACAGAATTGTAAAGCAAAAAAGAGATACAGGATGTGTAAAACTTCAGACAAATAAAAGAGGAAGAAAATCTGTTTTAACTGAAAAAGATTTTAAAAATATTTCTGGACTTATTGATTCACAACCTGATATAACAATTAATGAAATAATTGAAAAATCAGAGCTTAAAGCTACAAATGAAACTGTGGGAAAAGCAGTTATAAAAATGGGATATAAATACAAGAAAAAACCATTACATGCTTCAGAGCGTGAACGTCCCCGGTGTAATATATGAAAGAAAAAACTCAAAGAAGTGGCTTAAGGGTTTATAGGAGTTCCCTTTGAATAACCTAAATATATTTATACAAGGAGAAAGCATTAAACCAGAAGAAAAGGGCAGGAACAGCCTTACAATAAAAGAAAAGCTGGCACTTGCAAAAGAGAAAGCCAGCCAGTACAAAGAACCAGAAAAGAAAACAGCAACAAAAAACAGAGCTTCAGAGGAAGTCCTGTAATGATGCTGGTACTGGCAGTTTTTAATTAATTTTTTTCTGGTGGATGAAAAACAAAGCCTTATATGTTAAATTCACAGTTAGTCTTGAACAATATGCCTTTTTTATATATAATAAGGACAGTACATTACAAAACAGAAAGGGAAAAAGGAAAGCACAATGCAGGGAAATGTTAAAAGCACTGTCCACATGGAGCATGAATGTAATTATAAGGATGTTCATATACCTGGCACAGACATACCATGAATATTTCAAGGGAAATGGCACAAACCTTTATGGGAGTAAAAAGGCTGTAGTCCCAAAGCCTGAACTTTATGTGGTTTATACAGGGAACAGGAAAAAGCGGCAGGAATATATATCACTTTCAAAAGAATTTTTTGATGGGAAGAGTGCAGGCATTGAATTAAAAGCCAAAGTAATTTATGCTGGCAAAGGTAACGATATAATAAACCAGTATGTAAAATTTACAAAAGTATACAATGAGCAGGCAAAAAAACATGGAAAAAATAAAAAAAGCAGTCCTTGAAACAATACGTATCTGCAAGGACAAAGATTTGCTGAAAGAATACCTTGAAAGCAAAGAAAAGGAGGTTGTTGACATTATGATGGCATTATTTGACCAGGAAGAGGTATTTGATACCTATGTTAAAAGTGAAAGAAAGGAAGCAGCAAGAGAAGCAACTAAAAAAATGGCTATAGAACTTTTAAAAACTGGTAAATGTTCTATAAATGATATAAGAGGGATTGCACCTCAGTTATATGAAGAAGATATAATAGAAATAGAACAGGAATTTATGCAACAGGTGTAAAGATATATAAACGAAATAATAACAGCCCAGTGCGTGGATAATAATTAAACTTATTATTCCATGCACTTTTTTTATTTAAAAACCTCTGGAGAAAAAATCCAGGGGTTTTAGTATTTTACAGCCAGTTAAAAAACTTTTGGTATATGGAAACTGCCAGATGTTGTGCTGGAAATATATAAAAATAAAATACCATTGGAAATTATTATATCAGACTTGTCTTGTTATGGCAGGAATAATTGGAGGAAGTTATGGAACAAAAAAAGATTATAGGGTACATGAGGGTATCAACAAAAGAACAGAAAGAGGACAGACAGAAAACAGCACTGATTGAAATGGGAGTGCCAGAGAACCATATTTACATGGATAAACAGTCAGGAAGGAACTTTGAACGCCCACAGTATAAGAAAATGTTGCGTAAGCTTGATAAAGATACTGTGCTGTTTATAAAATCCATTGACAGGCTTGGAAGGAATTATGCAAATTTAAACGAACAGTGGAGGATTATCACAAAAGAAAAGGGTGCAGATGTTGTGGTTATTGATATGCCGCTGCTTGACACAAGGAGGGAAAAGAACCTTTTAGGCACATTTATCAGTGATCTTGTGCTTAATATTTTTAGTTATGTGACAAAAAATGAGAGGATTAATATAAAACAGAGGCAGGCAGAGGGTATAGCAGAAGCTAAAAACAGGGGAGTAAAGTTTTGCAGACCGCCCATACTACTTCCAGATACAGTTTATCTGAAAAGTCATATTCCTCCTAATAATGAGAAATTGGGTCTGACAATTTTGTTTTTATTAAATCTACCCGAAAACCATCACTATCTTTTTTTATTTTTACATCGTAATATTCTTCTGTAATATATCGCATCGGTATGGGAACATTTTCCCACTGTTCTTTTGGAAGACTTCATCATCACTGAATGCCCCCTCATATGCGTACATTGTATCTTTGTCTTGTAAGGTTTTACACAAAGCTTCAAAATCAGACTGATTCATCTCACGCAGATATAATCGCTCAGTTTCAAGTATCATTTTTCAACTGTATTACTCAGATAGACAAGCACATTTTCTCTTTTTGATGAAAAATAGATCAATGGAATATTATGATTTGATACTCTTGGTTCTAATCTTTTTATTCCCTCAACTGGCGAAGCATGGAAAAACATAAAATCTCCTTCCTAAAATTCCTACTTTATTGATTAAATCTTATTGTTCAAATTATTAAATCGCAATCCACCAGCAAACACCAAATTTATCTATAATAGTGGCACAGTATTTGTTCCATGGAAGTTCGCAAATTGGCTCAATAACAACTCCTCCTTGGCTCAAAACACGAAATGCAGTATCTACTGCCTCTTTACTTCCCACAATACATGAACTTGATAAACGGAAAACTTATCGGGGTGAATTCTAACACCAGAATAATATACCATAATGTTTGGTGGCAAAATCCAAAAAATGTTTCATAACTGTAGAAAATGTTTATGTTATACTTTTTGAGAATTTGATAAATTCATATGGCAACCCTATATCTTCAGAATATTTACGGATTTCTGCTTTTTCATTATCATTCATTCTGTCATAAAAAGGGCGGTCTGATACTTTCCAATATTTTTTAACTTCATCTATTTTCAACAAATCCCCCCATGGAGCAATATATATTTCTCCCACCTTATATTTACCGACTTCTTTATATACTCTCGTAGTATAACAATAACCGAGTTCATTGAGATATTTTTGAATAGTTTCATATTCATGATTTGGGAATGATATTTCGTTAAACATCCTTCTAATCTCCTAATGGTGATAATATAAATAATCTCCTTCTACAACTTTGAATTTTACAAGTTCATTTCGTGACAAAAATAGTATTTTTTGTTCTATCTGACCTAAGGCATTATAATGTACTTTACGCCTATCTTTTCTTTTGTGATTCTATTTTACCTTTGCAACAATATTGTTAAGAGAAGCTGTCAAATTCTTTTCTTCTTCCCCATCTTTGCGTATCTTTTCCCACTGTCTTAAAATCATCATTATAAAACTTTGCATTACTGGAAAAAACTCTAAACAATCTTCTTCACTTAACTCATGAATTTCTTTACTAACAATTCCATAAAATACAGAATTATTTACTAATGTTTTAGGGAGATACTCCGCTAGCAGCTTTCTAATTTATACTAAAAAATGTATGTGTATATAATGGCATTTTTAACATTGAAGTGTTCCACAATTTCTTAAATTCCTCATTATGAATTTTTCTATTACATGAATTTTCATTACAATTAACTAATTCAGCGAATGACTCTGCTATAAAAATGTTGTTTTCATCGTATCCTACTACCGGAACATAATGTAACCAGTTTTTATCTTTCCTTGTTTTAATCAATACAATAACAGGGGTTCCCTTACTTACCTCATTTCTTAAAGCGTGTAAATTTCCAACACAATATTTCACATAAAATCCATATTTTTCTAACATTCTTTTTACTTCTTTCGGATACACACACCCATTATTCATTTTATTAGGCAGTTTAGCATAGATTTCATCACCCTTTACTGATATACCATAGTGTCGTAAAATATATGCGATTGCATATCCGGAACATGTGTTGCCTGCTTGAATGTCAATACAATTTTCCCTCATAATCATAAAAAAAGATTTTTTGCTCTTTTTTGAAAATTTCAATTTAAAGTTTCCCATTAAAATAATATCTACAATACTTATAATTATGAAAGAGTTTACAAATATACCTATTATCTGCCAAACAAGCCAATGCATTTCAAGCTGCCTCCAATCTCATAAATCCCGATTGTGATTTGTTGATTTTCAAGGGAAACATTAGCTGTTATATTTTGTTATTAAAATCTCCACTAACCCTTGAAAACACTAAGTTTATCGTAGGTGAACTTTCCCTTATTGTTTCCCTTGTGTTATATCTTACCATAGAGCATTACAAATCTTAATAAGGGAAAAAATGAGGGAAACAAAATCACATAAAACATTATAACACATAAAACATTATAACACATAAAACATTATAACACATAAAACATTATAACACAATATAAATCAGGCGAAAAGACACGGTTTTTGAACCAGTTAAATTTTTATAAACAAACCCAGTTATTTATAATTTTGTCAAGATATCGGCTGTCAAGCAGGCATTGAAATTGCTTGTCT